>JBFLZB010000059.1 GCA_040756475.1 Thermodesulfobacteriota bacterium | reverse complement strand
GGCAGGGCCACGTCGTCGGGGCCCTGGGCGGTGCCCTGGCGGCTGTCGAGGAGCTTGCCGCCCCAGCTCGAAAAGATCCGGTCACCCATGGACGTCTCTCCTCGCTTCAGCGGTCGATCTCGCCCAGCACGATGTCGAGGGACCCGATGACCGCGATGACGTCCGCCACCATCCGCCCGAGGATCATCGGCTCCAGGGCCTGGAGGTTCACGAAGCACGGGGGCCGCACCCGGAACCGCCAGGGCTTCTCGGTCCCGTCCGAGACCAGGTAGTAGCCCAGCTCGCCCTTGCTCGCCTCCACGCTCATGTACACGTCGCCGGCGGGGGCCTTGTAGCCGTCGCTCATCAGCTTGAAGTGGCGGATGAGGGACTCGATGTGCTCGTAGACGTCCTGCTTGGGGGGCGGGGTGAAGCGGGTGTCGTCGAGCATCACGGGCCCGTCGGGCATGCGGTCCAGCGCCTGCTCGGCGATCCGCAGGGACTGGCGCATCTCGGCCAGCCGGACGAGGTAGCGCTCGTACACGTCGCCCACGGTGCCCGTAGGGATCTCGAAGTCGTAGGTCTCGTACCCGCAGTAGGGCTGGGCCTTGCGCAGATCCCATTTCACCCCCGCGGCCCGCAGCACCGGGCCCGTCAGGGCGTACTGGACGCACTCGTCCACGCTGATGATCCCGATGCCCTCGGTGCGCCCCTTCCAGATCTTGTTCTGGGTGAGCAGCCGCTCGTACTCGTCGATGCGGGAGGGAAAGTCCTTGATGAAGGCCCGGGCCTTCTCGAAGAAGACCGGCGGCACGTCCTCGGGGAAGCCCCCCACCCGGATGTAGCTCGGGGTGAGGCGGGCGCCGTGCACGTCCTCCAGGAGGTCCATGACCGTCTCGCGGTCGCGGAAGGTGTAGAAGAGCACCGTCATGGCGCCGATGTCGAGGGCGTGGCTCGCGAGCCACAGCAGGTGGCTCGCGATGCGCTGGAGCTCGCACAGGCACACCCGCAGCACCGTGGCTCGGGCCGGAATCTGGTCCTCGATGTCCAGGAGCTTCTCCACCGCCAGGGTGTAGCCCAGGTTGTTCAGGAGCGCCCCCACGTAATCCATGCGATCGGTGAGGGTCAGCGCCTGGTGGTAGGTCTTGGTCTCGGCGAGCTTCTCCAGGCCCCGATGCAGGTGGCCTAGGTGTGGGACGACCCCCACGACGGTCTCGCCGTCGATCTCGAGCACGAGCCGCAGCACCCCGTGGGTGGCCGGGTGCTGCGGGCCCATATTGACGACCATGTTCCGGGTCTCGGCCATGATGCCCTCCGAGCCTGCGTAATGAGCCATCCACCAAGGTGCCGAAAAACCCCCTCCGCGGGGTGTCTCAGCTACGGGTTCTCGGGGACGGCCCCTTCGAACCCTCACGCATCACTGCGCTCTTCAAGCTTCGTGACTCGGCGCCCCATCCATGGGGCTCTGCGTGACCGCTTGTCTTACCGTCATCCAATCGGTATCGCTATCGGGATCGGTATCGACTTCGATTTCGATCGCGATACCGATACCGATTCTTTGGGCGCTACCGGTACTGCACCTTCTGGGGGATGCCGTGGAGCGGGAAATCCTTGCGCAGGGGGTGCCCCACGTACCCGTCCCAGAGCAGGATGCGCCGCAGGTCCGGGTGGCCCTCGAAGACCACCCCGAAGAGGTCGTAGACCTCCCGCTCCAGCCAGTTGGCGGCCTTCCACACCCCTTCCACCGTGGCGATCGTGCCGTTCTCGGGAACCGAGGCCTTCAGCCGCAGCCGCCGGTTGTGGGGAAAGGAGTAGAGGTTGTACACCACCTCGAACCGGGGGTCGGCGGGCAGCCGGTCCACCGCGGTCAGGTCGGTCAGCATGTCGAACCGCAGCCCCTCGTGGTCGCGGCACGCCGTGCAGACCTCGACGATCCGGTCCGGGTCCACCGTCACGCTGATCTGCCTGCGAAACACCTGGTGCCCCAGGACCGCATCGCCCACCTGGCCCTTGAGGAGATCGACAATGGAAGCGTGATCGGTCATCTCAGCCTCTCGCTGGCTGCAGGTGGCGCGTTGCGCGTGGCGCGTTGGAAAACCCGTCTCCTCTCCAACGAGCCACGAGCAACCCGCAACGGGCCGCCCCTACGCAATCAGACGCCCTTCGGTATCCGGGCGGTCCGAGAACTTCTCGTTGGCGATCTTGTCCTGGAGCTTGATGATGGCGGCGAGGAGCTGCTCCGGGCGGGGGGGGCAACCCGGCACGTACACGTCCACCGGGAGGAACTGGTCCACCCCCTGCACCGTGTTGTAGGTGTTGAAGATCCCGCCGGAGCAGGCGCAGGCGCCGTAGGCGATGACCCACTTGGGCTCGGGCATCTGCCGGTAGATGCGCTCCACCATGCCGGCCATCTTCTTGGTCACCGTGCCGGCCACGATCATAAGATCGGACTGCCGGGGCGAGGGGCGGAAGACCTCGGCGCCGAACCGGGCGATGTCGTAGGTCGAGGCGGAGGCCGCCATCATCTCCAGGGCGCAGCAGGCCAGGCCGAACGTGGCGGGCCAGATGGAGTTCTTGCGGGCCCAGCCCACCACCTTCTCGAGGCGGGTGACCAGGACCGGGGGCAGCTTCGCCTCTACTCCCATTGCAGGACTCCTTTTCTCCAGGTGTAGGCGAACCCCACCAGAAGGACGAAGAGGAACACCATCATGCCCACGAAGGCCGAGGCGCCCAGGTCGCGGAACCGCACCGCCCAGGGATAGAGGAACGCCACCTCCAGGTCGAAGACCAAGAACTCCATGGCGATGAGGTAGTACTTGACGTCGAAGGTCTGGCGCCCCCCGGGCTCCACGACCATGCCGCACTCGTAGACGGCCAGCTTGTCGGGGGTGGGGCGGCGGGGTCCGAGGAAGGTGGAGATCGCCACGACCCCCAAGCCGAAGACCGCGGCCACGAGGAAGAGGATGAGGATCGGCACGTAGTTTTGGAGCATGCAGACCTCCTCGGACCGGGCTCGGGAGAGAGCATCTGTGCGAATGTGAACACCCGGAACAAACCCGCGCGTATGCTACTGTGCAGCATTTTGGACTGTCAAGGCGGAAACACCGGTTATCGTGGGGCGAATCATTCTAAGTTGAAGGGCGGTGGCGCCGGACCACGCCCCTACGGGGGGGCTGTGGTGAAGCGCACCCGGCCCCGGGGCAGGCGCACTCCGTAGCGGGCAGGGGCGCGGCCGACGGCGTGGATCTGCACGAGGTCCGCCAGGGGCGGGGGGAAGGCCCCCGCCAGCACCTTGTTGAGGGCGCTCACGGCCGAGCGAAAGTTCGTGCTGCCCTTCGGGCTCTCCGGAAACTTCTCCACGAGCTCCTGCAAGCGGTGGAAGCTACCCGCCCGCCCGAGCCCCAGGGCACGGCCCACCGGCCCCCACAGCTCCTCCATCAGGCCCTCCCCCGTGAGGTCGTGGAAACTGCGGAAATGCGCCTCGGGGTCCTCTGTGTCGGAAAGCGCGTGATGGGCCAGGAGGAAGTGCACGTACAGGGCGAGCTGCTGGTCGGTGAGACCCCGGCAGACGAGGCCGCCGCACGCAACCGTCTTGTCGGCAAGGCCGATCGCCACCTCGGGCGCCTCCCGGCAGGCCGCCAGCGCGGCCTGGGCCCGCCGGGTGAGCTCCTCGAAGCCCTCCTCCAGGGCCGGCCCCGGCACCACCCCCCGCAGCCGCAGGAAGGGGATGTCGATCAGGTCGATCTTCGCGTCGGCCGTGGAGATGGTCTTGCCGCCCCGGGTACGGAGCTCGACGGGTTTCCTGGGCACGTAGAAGAACTCCGGATGGGTCTCGAAATCCTCCGACACGAGCACGTGGCTCAGGCGGTCCTGCGCGCGCCCGCAGAACATGAGGGCCTGCCCCAGATAGAAGGACATGGTCTTGCGGCCCCCGGCGAGGCTCGCGTGGATGGCCGCCTCCGGCCGATCTGCGAGAGCGCGCACGAAGGTCAGGATCTGCCGGGCGAGCTCGGCGTTCTCCTCCACCGTGCGCAGGTCCTCGATGGGCCTGCCCTCGGGCCCGAACAGCGCGTGCACCGTGGAGAGGTCGAAGCGGATCGCCCGGTGGTCGATCCCGTACTCGTCGCAGAAGGCATAGAACGCCCCCTTTTGCGGGTCGAGGAGGAGCTCCCGCACCTTTTGACGCCCCGGCCACGTGGTGAGCACGTGGATCTCGCCGGGCACCTCACCCCGGTCGAACAACGCCTGGAGGGTCTCGGTCACCACCTGGGGCGTGAGCCCCGCCACGGCCACGAGGGCAGTAGTCATCGAAGCCGCTCCCCGGGTCCTTCTGTGCCCTTCGCAGAAGCCTTCGCGCCAAGAATGGCTGGCCCCGCGGGGCGAGGATCTCGCCCTACCCCCGACGGGCGGGGGAAAACGGGATGGGGCTTCTGCCACAGGGCGAAGCCGCTGCCCTTCCCAACCCCCCTCAAAACGAAAACCGAGGAAACACCGCCGCCTCTTCCACCCCGAACGCCTCGCGCACCAACGCTTCGAACCGCTGGGGGAGGTCGGGGGCCACGGGCTCGAAGCCGTGGGCCAGGATGGAGTGGTTGCGGGCGTAGAGGAGCTTGTCGAGCCCCGCCCGGCACGCCGCAAAGGCCAGCCCCTCGGGCCGGCCCGCCGCCTCCAGGGCCCGGAAGACCGCAAACAGCGGCAGTTGCAGCGCTGCGCCGTCGCGGCCCGCGTACCGGGCCGCGTACTCCTCGCGCAGGGTCTCCGGCAGGCGCGCCGGGTCCGCCGCGGACGTGTCGCACCCGAAGGCCTCCTCGAAGGCGAGCTGCCCCGTGAGCTCCAGCGCCCGGTACACCCGCCCCACCGCGTCGTCGTGCCTGCCCGCCTCGGCCCGCCGCCGGGCGTTGGCCAGCAGGTCGGCCACCTGGAGCCGGTGGCGGGCCTTGAAGCCCCGAGTCCCCTGCTGCAGGCGGCTCAAGAAGGCGAGGCTCCTCTGCGCCGCCCCCAGGGCCTCCTCCAGGCCCGGCTCCGGACGAAAGCGCACCCAGGTGGCCAGTGCTGCGATCCCGTCCGCCACCTCGGGCTTCGCCTCGGCGTGGCGAAACGCGTCCCAGTGCCGGTAGCCCCGGGCGAGGCGGGCGAGCGCCCCCAAGAGCTCCTGCTCCTCGGTGTCGTGCCGGGCGGCCCGAGACACAACCTCCTCGGCCGAGGCGAAGAGATGCCGATTGAAGAGACTCGCGAAGGCGCGCTTCTCCTCCACGGCGAAGAGCCGCCAGGGGCTCACGCCCGTGCGCACGTCCTCCGCCCCCGTCACCACCACCCCCACGCCGTTCTTGTCCCTGCGGGTACCCCCCACGTACGAGAACCGGTACCCCTTTCCCACCGTGGCCAGGGCCAGGGCGGCGCTCATCGTCTTGGTGCCCCCCGTGTAGTCCACCACCACCTCCTCGGCGTCCACCCCGGCCTCCTCCACCCGGGCGGAAGCCTCCAAGGCGTCGCGGTAGCACGCCACCAGGTCTTGGGGGTCCCGCGCCATCACGTTGCGGTTTCGCACCTCCACCCCGGCCTCCCGGGCCAGCCGCTTGATCTCCCCCACCCGCTCGATCGTCTCCTCCGACCCGAAGAAGCACACGAATCCCGGCCGGTGCTCCACCAGCGTCTTCACGATCGGCTCCGCCGTCCCCCCCACCGAAATGATCATCGCCTGAACCATCGCAGAACCTCCCAAGGGGGGCTAGGGGCTGGGGGCTGGGGGCTGGGGACAACCACGCAGACGGCGTTGCGAAACTCCCGGGGTCTTCCCGCCTTTGCCAGTCCCCACGCCGTCTCGTCTCCCGGTCCGGCTTCCGGCTCGCTCTTCTAGCCTTTACCAGGCCCTAGCCCCTAGTCCCTAGCCCCCGCCTCTCACTCAATCCCTTCTCATTCAGGTCTTCGGTACTTATTACGAGACCTGCGTCGAAGCACGGTACGCATCCGCGGCGTCTCAATCCCTTCTCATTCAGGTCTTCGGTACTGATCATACCGGTAGCGCGGGCGTGCTCGACAAGATGCGTCTCAATCCCTTCTCATTCAGGTCTTCGGTACTGATATAAGGAGCAACCGAATGATCCGCCTCACTCTCACGTCTCAATCCCTTCTCATTCAGGTCTTCGGTACTGATGCCCTGTGCGTGTACCTGCTGCGGCGAGACCCTTAGGTCTCAAACCCTTCTCATTCAGGTCTTCGGTACTGATAGCTGCATAGCGCGCATGCGTGCTAACACCGGTGTCTCAATCCCTTCTCATTCAGGTCTTCGGTACTGATATATCACGAATCAGTGGAACGAATACCAGGCCATCGTCTCAATCCCTTCTCATTCAGGTCTTCGGTACTGATGGCCAAGGGCAAGGTGAAGGAGAACTATGCCTTGTCTCAATCCCTTCTCATTCAGGTCTTCGGTACTGATAAGGTGAAGCCGAGGGAGGTGCTGCGCATTCGCAGGTCTCAATCCCTTCTCATTCAGGTCTTCGGTACTGATGCCCCGCGCATCGAGCTCCCTACGGAGGAGCTCGTCTCAATCCCTTCTCATTCAGGTCTTCGGTACTGATGACCGTTCGACTTGGATGTTTGCGCCACAGCAGCGTCTCAATCCCTTCTCATTCAGGTCTTCGGTACTGATCTGTATCGCGTGTACACGAAGGAGGAGGTGGAGGGTCTCAATCCCTTCTCATTCAGGTCTTCGGTACTGATCCTTCGGACGTAGCAGCCTGCCCCGGGTTTCGGCCCGGTCTCAATCCCTTCTCATTCAGGTCTTCGGTACTGATTTTACATTGTAGACTATGAACCACACTTGGATTGTCTCAATCCCTTCTCATTCAGGTCTTCGGTACTGATGGGACGCCACGACGCAGTACGCCTGGGAGGCATGGTCTCAATCCCTTCTCATTCAGGTCTTCGGTACTGATACAATCCACTGTCCTACCCTCTATCGTTCTCCTGTGTCTCAATCCCTTCTCATTCAGGTCTTCGGTACTGATCTTTACGAGATTTACATCGAGGGTCCCACGGGCGTCTCAATCCCTTCTCATTCAGGTCTTCGGTACTGATACAACAAGCGTACCTGGTAGCGCGCAAGACTGCGTCTCAATCCCTTCTCATTCAGGTCTTCGGTACTGATCCGGGTCATCGCGGACATCGTCAACGCGGAGCCGTCTCAATCCCTTCTCATTCAGGTCTTCGGTACTGATGGGCGGTTCCTCGCGGCCGTGGCCGTGGAGGGGGTCTCAATCCCTTCTCATTCAGGTCTTCGGTACTGATGACGTGGGCCAAGTAGCTGCCGTGGAGGCTCTCTGTCTCAATCCCTTCTCATTCAGGTCTTCGGTACTGATAAGATGAAACCTCAAACCCCTTCCTAGATTACCGTCTCAATCCCTTCTCATTCAGGTCTTCGGTACTGATCGGGGCGTAGCAGTAGGTGCACCCGTGGCCGCAGCCGTCTCAATCCCTTCTCATTCAGGTCTTCGGTACTGATGCCGTCCGGCGCGTCAACGAGACCCCGGCCCGCCCCGTCTCAATCCCTTCTCATTCAGGTCTTCGGTACTGATTCGCGGGGTGTATCGCTACGAGGAAGAAGGCGAGTCTCAATCCCTTCTCATTCAGGTCTTCGGTACTGATGCTACGATGGGAAATGGGTTGGGGAGCTCCACCAGTGTCTCAATCCCTTCTCATTCAGGTCTTCGGTACTGATTGGACGTGGGACTGGAAAGCCTGCCGGGGGTTCCCGTCTCAATCCCTTCTCATTCAGGTCTTCGGTACTGATTCATCGGCGCACTCTCAAACCACGTTCCCCTCAATACGTCTCAATCCCTTCTCATTCAGGTCTTCGGTACTGATGAGACCCTCGGCGGTTGCGACCCATTCACCCCGACGAAGGGTCTCAATCCCTTCTCATTCAGGTCTTCGGTACTGATCCTGAGCCGTAGGGTATCTCGGAACATACAATCCCGTCTCAATCCCTTCTCATTCAGGTCTTCGGTACTGATCCGGAATGCAGACCTGTTGCGCCGCCTCCTGGGGTCTCAATCCCTTCTCATTCAGGTCTTCGGTACTGATAGGCGATGGCGAAGGAGGCGGAGAAGCACTTGACGGCCGTCTCAATCCCTTCTCATTCAGGTCTTCGGTACTGATGATCAGAGACGGATGGCAAACTGTTCCGTATCCCGTCTCAATCCCTTCTCATTCAGGTCTTCGGTACTGATCGGCAGAGATAGTGCGCATTCTTGGGGATTGTGCCAGTCTCAATCCCTTCTCATTCAGGTCTTCGGTACTGATACCATGAAGACAACAAAGATCGATGCCGGCCATTAGTCTCAATCCCTTCTCATTCAGGTCTTCGGTACTGATGATGCGCGAACACGGGGGCCTGCGCTACGCCTCCGGGTCTCAATCCCTTCTCATTCAGGTCTTCGGTACTGATCTCCAGATTTGGAGGCAGATTGAGGCAGGCACCGGGTCTCAATCCCTTCTCATTCAGGTCTTCGGTACTGATTGACTCGTAGATGCGGGATTGGCGCAGTACACCAGGTCTCAATCCCTTCTCATTCAGGTCTTCGGTACTGATATCGCGGCGGCCCGCAAGTACGGCCCCTTCGCCAGTGTCTCAATCCCTTCTCATTCAGGTCTTCGGTACTGATTCGAAACCGGAAACGAGATGGTGCTGGTGAGCATGTCTCAATCCCTTCTCATTCAGGTCTTCGGTACTGATCGTAGGAGGCCCAATACTGGAAGTGCAGCGTCGGTCTCAATCCCTTCTCATTCAGGTCTTCGGTACTGATACGTTGCACCACAACGTTTGTCCTGAGTGCGGATGGTCTCAATCCCTTCTCATTCAGGTCTTCGGTACTGATGGGCACATGCTCTACCTCTGGGACGGCGCGACGTCTCAATCCCTTCTCATTCAGGTCTTCGGTACTGATATAAAATGTTCATGATTGGATGTGATCCAGAAATCGTCTCAATCCCTTCTCATTCAGGTCTTCGGTACTGATGCAGAGAGCGCGGCCAAGACCTGGCGCGCGGTGGGTCTCAATCCCTTCTCATTCAGGTCTTCGGTACTGATGAGCCACATCGTCGACATGTACGCGGCCGCCGTGCGCGTCTCAATCCCTTCTCATTCAGGTCTTCGGTACTGATCGATCTCCTCGAATTTCTCCCTCCTTTCGGTTTCTTGCGGTGGGGCTTGAGGGGCGAAACAGAATCAAACAAGGGAACTCCACAACCAAACACGGCCCGTGCTCATCGGCAGAAGAAACATCCACGATATCAACGACTTGCGTGCCGCCGGGTTTGTGCCTCCGAGCACGAAGTCGGGTCTCGGCAGAGAGGCGTCTGGTCCAGTTGGCGGAAGCGGGGACGGGAAAGCAACCTCCGGCAACGCGCCCCCGCGGGGTGATTCCGCGGGGGTTTCGGAGAGAGTACCGCAAGTTGCATTCGGTCCCAAGGCGCATATCGAATCCCCCGCCCCCAGCCACCCACCCAGCCGCGGCGGGGGAGCCATCGCGGGGGAACGAGCGCACCGGTGCCTCGCAAGGGCCGCCACACCGAGGCGGAGCGCTACGAATCCTCTACTCTCCAACCCGGGTCCGGCGCGGCGCCGGCCTTCCTGGGGAGACGCCCCGCCCGCAAGAGGACGCCACCGCCGCCCCCCACCAAGACGACGCCGGGGGGGAGCACCTCGGTGGCCCCCAGGGGCTCCACTTCCACGCCGGCCGGCAGGGCGTACATGCGCACGTCGTCCTCGCCGGGGTCGATCAGGGCCGCAACCGCCGACAGGGCTTCCAGGGCCGCCTCGGTGGACCCCTCCAGCACGAACACGCTGTACTGGAGGGCCAGCCCGCGCTGCTTGAGGCAGCGGTGCACCCGCACCAGGCGCTTTGGGTCGCGGATATCGTAGCAGCACACGAAGAGCCTCTCGGAACCCGCCACGGTTCAACCCTCCCCTCGCCGGCGCCGGGTCCGCCCCGGAGGAGGCTGCCAGTCGCGCGCCAGGTCGAGGACCTCGTCGATGCGTCGGGTGATGTCGCGCTCCAGCCAGGGAAGTTCTCCCTCGAACCGCGCGGTCCAGCGGCGAACCGCCGCTGGGGTGAGGGCCGCCGCCGACTCGTCGCCGCCGGCACCTCGGCGGACCAGGCCCGCGCGCAGGCCCCAGTGGACGGCCCCGTCGATCCAGGGCGCCAGGGGACGGGCCAGCTCGTGCACGAGCCCCAGGGGCTGCCGGGGGTCGAGAAGGCCTCGGTGGGCGTCGAGGCCGAGCCTGCGCACCAAGGCCGTCACGGCCTCCCAAACCAGGCTCTTGAGGTAGCGCCACGGGGGGTCGACGCGGAGATCGCCGGTGAGCACCGTCGTCCGCCAAGCGTCCCAGTCGGCCCCCCGAAACCCGCTCTCGGTCCATCGTAGGTGCACCGCGGGGGAGATGCGGCGCACCAGCTCCAGGCGCGCCTGACGCACCTGGGCGTCGAGGAGCAGGCGGTAGGCCTCGACCCACTCGGGGTCGCGCCGGCGCCGGTCGAGGAGCCCGGCCAGGGGGCCGAGGGTTTCGGTGGGGGCCCAGGCGAGGCCCATGGTCTCGCCCCGACGGCCTACGAACGACACGGGCACGCCCCCCGCGAGAAGCAGGCCGATGGCCGCCGACTCGACGAGCACGTTACCCCAGAAGACCGCCCTCCCCACCCGCCCGGGGGGAACATGCCAGGCCGCTTTGCCCGGCTGCTCGATGCGCAGGCTCGGGCCGTCGGCCCGGACGACCAGCCCGTCGGCCTCGGCCAGGTACAGGGCCCTCGCCCCCATGCCTTCCGAGAGCGGCGGGGAGGCCCCGGCGTCCCCTCGGCAAGCCGTCCTTGCCTTCATCGCGACTCCTCCCCTGAATCTTTCGGCGCTTGGCCTGGAGCAACCCCGCCGATGTCGCCACCGACGGGGTCGCTTCCGGTCTCCCCCGCCACTTCGCCCGCGAGCTCGCCCGCGAGCTCGTATGCCTCTCGCCGCCACCCGGGCCGAAGCCCGTGAACCCACTCCTCGTAGCACAGGTAGTAACGCCGCCGGGCGGCGTCTTTGAGCCAGCAGCCGGCCCGTGCCCCGCCGCTCCCGAAGTCGGAGGCCCGGAAGACTCCCTCGTTGAAGAGAGAGACCACCCAGCGGTCGGCGGCGGGGCGGCACGGCTCCACCAGGTCGCAGGCCAGGGACTCGCGCCCGTACTCGAGGGCGTGGAAGAACCCCACCCCCGGGTCGAACCCGGCCAGGCGCAGTTGGTCGGCCCACTCGGCGTGGATGAGTGTGTAGGTGAGGCTCAACAGGGCGTTGGCCGGGTCAAGCGGCGGCCTGCGGTTGCGGCCCTGGAAGTTGACCGAAGGCGGCAGCACCGCCGCCATGGCGCCGAAGTAGGCCCGGGCCGCCGCCCCCTCGATGCCCCGCAGGCTCTCGACCTCGGCCCCTTCGACCCCGCCCAGTGCGGCTTCCAGGGCCACCCGGGCTGCGTGCACCTTTTCGCGCTCCGAGGGGTTGCGGCGAAGCCAGCGCTCAGCGTTCTCGAGCTGCCCGGAGAGCTTTCGCCCCACCCATCGGCGGGCGAACGCCGTGGAGGCAGCGGGGTCGAGGTGGGCGCGCACCTGGGCCACCCGAAGGGCCACGTGCTTGTGCTCGCGCCCCACGACCGACGCCCTCCAAGCCCCTTGCCGCCCCGAGACCAGGTGCACCCCCACTCCCTCGTCGGCCAGGAGGTGCAGCGCCCGGGTCTGAACCGCCACGTTGCCCTGGATGACCACCCGTTCCAGCGGTACCAGGGGCACCCGGCCGGCGAGCCGCCCGTCCCGGTACAGGGCGAGGCTTCGCCCGTCGGCCCGGATCTCATCGACGCTCGAATCCACGTACAGGCTTGCCATGGGCGCTCCGCTGGGGG
The DNA here is from genome assembly GCA_040756475.1 of Thermodesulfobacteriota bacterium. Taxonomy (NCBI): domain Bacteria; kingdom Pseudomonadati; phylum Thermodesulfobacteriota; species Thermodesulfobacteriota bacterium. Next base: position 12,467 of record JBFLZB010000059.1, on the reverse strand, counting down.
CTAGGGGCTGGGGGCTGGGGGCTAGTGAAAGCCGGAGGAGCGGGGTGCTCCCCCGGAGCCCCCCTTTTCCGGGCCGTGGTCCTTCTTGCCCTTACCAGCCCCTAGCCCCTGCCTTTACTAGCCCCTAGTCCCCAGCCCCTAACCTCTGCCTTCCGTTCCTAGCCCCCCACGAAGTAGAAGTCTGGGTCTTCCGGTGCCACCCCCACCCCCAGGGTCCACACGGAGCAGTTGGTGCGCAGGCGGATCACATGGGCGCGGTCCTCGCTCAAGCGCATCCGCTCGGCGAGCCCCGCCGCCAGCTCGGCGCGTTCGCCGGGCGTGAGGAAGCACTCCTTTACCGACTTCTGCCCCCCCGAGGCGAACCCCGCTACGTATTTGAGCACCGTCTGGAGGCGCCTGGGCTCGCGGATGTCGTAGGCCACCAGGTACAGGTCGCGGTGCGCGTCGCCGCCCCTCATTCCTCATCCTCCGTCCCTCCCCTGGCCCCCCGGAGAGCTGCGCCGGGCGTAGGAGGAACCCTACTTGGGGCTCGGGGGGTCTGTCAGCACCGGCAACGTTGGCGAAGGTTGGCAGGGCCGGGAGGAGTCGGTTGGATGGGGAGGCTATCGCCGGGGGGAGAAGGCCCGCTGCGGGACTCGAAGGCGCCGGGGAAGGCGACTACCGCTACTCGATCGCCTGACGGCCCGCCGCTGCTGGCCCGGGACCGATCCGCGTCAGGCCAGGAGCTTGGCGAGAAGCTCGGGGGAGAGGTGGGCGAGGTCCGACCGGCGCTCCAGGAAGGGGGCCAGGTCTCGCTCCACCGCCGCCCAGTCGAGGCCCGCCAGGCGGGTTCGCACCGCCTCTCGCCAGTCCTCCGCCTGGCTGGGGTCGTTCCCGGTTTGGGCCAGGGCGTTTCGCAAGAGCACGAGGTTCGGCTCTACCCCCGCCTTTTCGGTCAGGTACCAGGCGAGGTCGAACCAGTCGCGGCCCTTGGCCCACGGGCGGGCGAGGATCGCGTGGAGCTTGCCGGCGAAGAGGGAGGGCAGGTCGTGGTGACGCAGGGCCACCGGAAAGAACCGCTGCACCAGGGTAGTCTCGACGCCCGCTCCCTCCGGCGGCCGCCGGTCGACCTCGACCTTGACCGATAGGGCAAGGCGCGGGTCGGGCGACCAGCCCAGGAGTCTGGGCAAGCCGGGGAACCGAAAGAAGGCATTGGACACAGGGCCTTCTTCGCGCGCCCGAACCACCACGTCGTACCCGGCGTCTTCGAGGCCGGCCTTGAGCCGGCGGAACGCGGAAGCGACCTCGGGCAGCTCACTGGAGACGGCGGAGAAGTCGAGGTCCTCGGAAAAGCGCGGGAGCCGATGGAGGAGGCGCAAGGCCGTGCCGCCCACGAAGGCCGCCCACGAGAACGCCCCGGCCTCGTGGAGAAGCCGCAGAAGGTAGACCTGGAGGTACTCCCGGGCCAGATTGCGGCGGTCTTCGGTCGGCGCTTCCCGGGCGAGCTGGAGCAGGTGGTCCCTCACAGCGTCACCGCCTCCCGCTCCTCCCGGAGTGCCAGCTCCCCGAGGCGCCGCGCCGCGCGCACCACCCGGGGCCAGCCCGACGCCTCGGCCAGGCGGGCGAGTTCGTGGAGGTCGAGCCGGTCGAGCCCCTGGAGCCGCAGCTCCTCGAGCCGCGCCTCGGTGTGCTCCCCCGGAGAGAGGTACACGAGGTCGAGCAGCGCCTTCTCCGGCCGGGCCACCAGGGCCCGGTCGCCCCCGACCTCGAGCTCTTCGTATCCGAAGAACCACCCGCGCTTGACGTGCCGGAAAACGAACTCCCCCGCCGGCGTCGAGAGGCGCGCGGGCCGGCCCGTGGTCACCGACTGCACCAGGGGCACCGCCTCGGGAATGAGCCCGTGGATCGAGAGCGCCCGCTCGAGGCTCACGTACGACGGTCGCACCAGCAGGTTGGCGAGCCGCTCGGCCGGCACGCGGCCCCGCCGCAGGTGCGCGGGCAGCAGGTACGCCCCCCTGCGCAGCTGCACCAGCTTCCCCGACGCCGCCCACCGGGAGAGCTGGACGGACAACCCCCGCGGCTCGGCCCCCAGGGCCCGCAGCGTGGGAGTGTCGATCAGCGGCAGCTCCCCCGCCAGGCGAACCAGGTCGTCGTATTTCATGCAGACAAGCTAACAAACGCGATAACTTGATGCAACAGGACGCCGGATTGGCGAAGCGCAACCCGACGACCCGCTCCAGTGGCGGAGCAGCCTAGGAGCGAGCTCGCCGCGGCCGGCCACAGTGCCGGGCCGCCGCGGACCCGGCAGGGCATCCGGAGAACCGCTCCGGCGAGCCCAAGGGGCCCACCAGCCCCAGGCGCACCAGGTGCGTTTCGATCGCGCAGTAGGCCTCGACGAAGTTCTCCTCGTGCCCCATGCGGCCGTGCCTCGCCACCTCGAGGACGTGAGCGCTCTCGTGGAGAACGGTCTCGAAGACGGTGTCTTCCGAGTCGATGCGCACGTCCATCGGCCGCCAGCGGGAGTAGTCCTTCCCTGCCGGGCCGTAGATCGGGTAGACGCGGATCTCCCGCGGCATGCCCCCGAGGGCGTGGGCCCTGCCGCAAACCGCGATCTTTTTGCGGACGGGCAAGTAGACGGGGATCCCCGGAAGCCCGAGGGGCTTGCGGAAGATCTCGTAGAGCCCCTGCAACTCGGCCCGCGCTCCATTCCGGAGCCTCGAAAGACCACCGTTGCCCTTGAGCTCGGCGGTAAAGGCCGCGAGAGTCGGGCACAGCGCCCGAAGCTGGGCCACTGCGGCGGCGAACCGGGCATAGGCGGGGAGCGAAGCGGCGATCACGGGCTTTTCGATGCTTGTGGGCGCGCGCCCTTCTTGCCGGGAGGGGGTGCGGCCCAGGGGGGCACGACCAAGGCCTCCGATTCAGGCCAACTCCAGCAGAATCCACCCAAACGGAAGGCGCAGCTCGTCGTCGACCACGGTGCCATCGGACCTGCGGGCTTTGTGATGGATGCTCGCCAGGTTTCGTGTGGTACCTTCCGAGATCGTTCGCCGAGCCCTCGCGTTCCAGCCCTGGCGAAAGGTATCCACCGAGAGGCTCTCGAAGTGCGAGAAGCGGCCGACCCGGAGCAGGAGGTCGGGAGCCCGAGGTGGCGCGACCTTCTTCTTGCCTTCGGGGGTCTGGGTCGCCAAGAGGTTGTACACCGCGGCGCCGGTGCGGGTGGGCTGGCCGGTTGCGGGGTTGGAATAGAAGCGTTTTACCTCCTGGGTGAGGCGCCGGAAGTAAAAGGCGTTGCAGGCCCCCGCGATCTCTTCCCAAGAGAGGGCCCGCCCCAAGTGTTGGCGCGTTTTGGGGTGCTGCATGGCCCGTTCATCTAGGGAGACCTCTATGGTGAACTCGGTGGGGCGACCTTCGGCGGCGCAGAGCACGCGCTCCCACATGTCGACGGGCATATCCTGCTGGCGCGAGGGCTTGACGTTGAAGACCCGATCCACGCGGGTGCAACCCGCCGGCAGCAGGGCGTCGGCCACTTTGACGAGCCGGAATGGATCGCGCTCCAGGCTTTGGGCCGTAAAACCCAGTGCCGTCTCCTGGAGCCTGCGCGCCTTTGCGCCGTCGGAATCGACCTGGCCTTGGGAGGCAAGGTACTGCTCGAAATCGGCCTTCTTCTCGCCGTTGACGATGCTGCTCACCACGGCCGTCCGGATCGCGCCCTTGACGGAGGACCCGGGCAGGTACGGGCGACCGGCGTGGGCGTTTCGAATCATGGGTCGGACCTTCAGCTCATTGGCCGGGTTGGAGCACTTGGTCTCGAACTCGCGGACCACGCTCGGGTCGGCCTCGGCCACCGCCACCGCGTGGCGCTCGGGGTCCACGTGGTTCTTGAAGAAGACGTGGAGGTCTTTGATCTGGCCGGAGGCGAGCATCCGCTCGAGTCGCTCTCGCTCGGCCGGCGGCAGGTCCGCGATGACGGCGGGCGAGGAAAATCGAACGAGCTTGCCGTCCTTGACGACGTATTCGAGGGGATCGATGGTCTCGCCGGTCCCTACGTGGACGGGCGTCAGCACGCGGCCCCGGTAACGGAAGGTCCTCATGGCTCCACCTCGGTAAACGGAAGGCACAGGTGCAGCGCGTTCTCCCGCACGTCCTCCAGGGTCGGGTGCACTCCCCGGAGGAGCTCGCCGTGGGGGCCGCCGTCTCCCGCAAAGGTGCTTCCGGAAGCCACCAGGAGGAGGGGATGCTTGAACGGAGAGCCTGCCGCAGCTCGCTCTCCCCCTAGCCGCCCGTAGTGGGTCTCGAGCCGGTAGCGGGGGCGGCGCATGCCGGGACTCAGCGTGCCTCGGGAAAGGGTCATCCAGCGGTTCCCCCGGTGGCGGAAGAGACCGGTGGAATCCTCGCGGACGGCTGCGCGGAACCGGCCCCGCCCCGTGGAGGCGTCCCTGCCGTAGCCGCTCCTTCCCACGGCATTCAGGAGGTCCTCCAACTCGGAGGCGGTCAGATTTTCTGCGCAGGCGAACCCCCACAGATGCGGCCCTGCGCCTGGGTACCAGACCTCGTCCTGGAAGTAGAGCCCGCCATCGTCCGGAGTCCGGCCCGTGCGGCGGTCGATGCTGTTGCGGGCCCGGCGCTTGGTCACGGTGCCTTCGAGGTCGGGTTTGCTACAAGCCTCCCAGCGCTCCAGCAACCGAGCCTCGCTCATGCCCTGCTGCAATGCTGCAAAGTCCCCTGCGGTCAACCACGCCCGTCTCTTGAGCTTCTTCAGCCGGGAGGCACGCACCAATCGCTCCGTCGGAGCAGGGGGAAGCTCCGCCAGCGGCGACGGCGCCAGCAGGGGCCGCGGCAGCCAACCGCGGGGAAAGGCGTCGCTCAGGAGGAGCGGCTCGCGTTCCTGCGCGGTAAGCCAGCGCTCGAGGGCGCCCTCGCCGTCGCGGTGGCGCACCGCCCAGCACAGGTGCCCCCAAAGCGTGTTGGACCGAAGGGGCGTGCCGAGCGCGCCTTCCAGGGTGAAGTCGATCTGCCACACGTTCATGGGGGCTCCGATCAGGCGGCCCTGACGCCAGACACGGTCGGATCGTGGGCCGCGAACCGGGCCTGGAGGTCTTCGCCGTCGAGGCTGAGCGACTCGAAGGCGACCCTGCCGTAGCCCCGGCTGCCGGAGCCCCCGAGGGCGTCGAGCTCCAGGAGGCGCATGCCGAGCAGGACCGTCTCGAACCGGGCCTCGTCGCCCGCGCCGCCGTCGCCATCCACGGAGAAGACGCGGTAGTTCATCTCGAAGAAGAAGCCGGCGCCGGCGGGCACGCGCTCTGAGGTGTGCGGACCGACGCCGTCCAGCGCCTTGCCCTTGATGCGGTCTATGACGACCTCGGTCTTCTCTTCGGTGAGGGGAAGGCCACGCGCGGTAACCTGGGCTACCCACGCCGGGTCGAGCCAGGCGTCGCGAACCAGGAGCCGGGTGGGTCCGCCCTGCCAGCCCTTGGCCGTGGTGCCGAAGATGCACAGGATGGGGTCCCCCTGGTCGTAGGGCCCGGCGCCCCCCCATCCCCAGGGCCGCCCGTCGGGTTCGAGCTTTCCAAAGTGCCACTCGAGGAGGCTGCGCAACTTTCCCTTGAGGGAAGAGCCCGGGATGATGGGTTCACTGGTGACGGGGTTGCGGATTACCGGCAGGTCCATGCCGCCGATCTCGGCGTTGTCGCGGCCGGTGCCGATGTGGAGGCCCGAGAGGCAGCGGATCGTGCCCCGGAGGCTCTTCATGCGGACGAGGCTTTCGATGGCGCCCATGGCGATCCTCCTCTTCTAGTCTTTCGCAAAAAACTTGTGGAAGCCGACGACGGCCTCGAAGTGCTTGACGAACGCCTTGAACTCGTCGTGGGAGTGGACGGAGTGGGTGTGGTCGACGACGAACTGGACGAAGCCATCGGGCATATCTCGCTTGAGGCGGCCCTTGGCATAGAGCACCTTGGCTTTGAGCATGGCGAACCGGGCGCGCTGGGCGCCAAAGGCCGCCTCGCGCTCCGCCCCCTGGCCGACCGCCAGATCCACCTGGCGCTCGATGGCCTTCACCTCGCCGAAGAACCGGCGCATTTGGGTGGACTTGAGGTCCCGGATCCGCTCGGCCCACTCCTGGGCCTTGACGTCGACGAGGGCGTCGTCCATGACTCCGGCCCTCGAGAAATAGTTCACCTTTTGGGGCGTCGGCAATTGCGTTGCCTCCAGTTGGGGGCGGCTCCCTTGGGGCGGGCGGTTCCCGGTGTAGGGTTGTGGCATGGGCGAGCCTCCTGTGGACAGGCGGTTAGGAGCGTAGCCGGTAGACGGCCCAATGGACCGCCGCAGGCAGCATCGTCATGGCCTCGCGCCGCCGGGTCAGGTCGGGGGCAAGACCCACGAGGTCGAGCGCTCGGTCGATGGCTTCGCGCTTCTTCAGGTTGCGCTTGAGGTCGTAGGCCAGGTGGGCGCGCCAGATGGCCTGACTCGGGTCGGACTCTGCCGCCCGCGCCATGCGCGCGTACCGGAGCAACCGGTAGATGAAACCCATGTTGGCCACCCCCTGGTCAACCCAGTCGACCAGGGTCTGGGCGGTCTTTCGCACGCGGGCCAGGTCTGCCCACGGGACGGCCCCGCCGAAGAGCCACACCCGGTCCCGTCCCGCGTCCTTGGCCTCGTCGAGCCGGCGGGCCGCCTCGTCCGCCACCCGACGCAGTGGCTGGTTGGGACCGCTGTGCAGCACGGCGGCCGAGAAGGTGAGGTTGGGATTGTGACCTGCAAACCTGCCAAAGGCCTCGCGAAGCTCCTCGGCGAGGACGAGCGTCTGGCGCCAGGGCCCCACGAGCAGGAGATCGTCGCCCCCGGAGTAGACGGTGTACGTGTGGCGAAGCTCCGGCCGCGACTGGACGAGCCAGGGCAGATGCGCCGAGAAGAAGAAGTCCATCAGACGGGAAACCCCGGCGTAGCGCGACAAGCTCTGGCGATCGTCCCCGAAGCCGCTGGAGAAGGCGAGGCCCAGATGGTCCACGTCGGCCTTGAGGACGGCCAGGAATCGCTTTCCCCGGTGGCCCGATCCGACGGGGTTGGGCTCTCGGGACAGACACGCCAGGTGCTCGAACGTCTTGAGGGCCCCTTGTGTGAGATCTTCGTCCACCGGCGCGCCCGCGTAGATCGCGTCCCTCCACTCCCCCTCGACCTCGAAGCGCGGCAGGTACTGTGCCAAGCGCCGTCGAGGAAGCCCCGAAGCGGCTTCGTCCAGGGCTTCGAGCCGGTGGAACCGGGGGACGTCCCCCTGGGGCAGATCTCGGAGGAGGACCGCGCTCATCCCTCCGGGGAGAGAGACGGGGGCTTCGGCTCGAAATCGCTCTCTCGCCCATTCCGTGGGGGCAAAGCCCAGATAACGGGCTTCGGGAAGGCGGCGGCCCAGGCCCCTTTCCTCGGCGCAGGGGGCGCACTCGGTGTTCTCGGCGGCCACGCAAGGGCGCCGCTCGCAGACGGGGCACGCCCCTTCCGGGTACGTCACCCCAAGCACGCCGGTCCGCGCGTTGGGCAGGGGCCGCTGCTTGGCCTCGTCGAGGGCTGCCGCGACATCGGCCAGCACCCCGGAGAAGCGTTGGCCGACGAAGTCGTGGCCGGTGAAGGGCCGGCCGGCAGCGAGGCAGAGGGAGAGGCCGCCGTGGTGCCGAGCCAGCATCCACTCGTCGAGCTCTCGCCGAAGGCCGTCGATCCGCGCGTCCAGATCCGCCAACGCCGGTGCCAGCAGGAGGAACCTTCCGCCCGCGCCCTGGATCCGACAGACCCAGGGCAGACCCAAGACGTCGAGCGCCCGCAGCGAGGCCGCCTCCACAGCGGCGCCCAGAAGGAACGACCTCGCCCGCAGCACCTTGGCCGCACCCCTGGCCCCCTGGGATGCCAGTTGAAACAAGGTCCGCTGGATGCCCGACAGGTCTCCGACCACAAGACGGTAGGCGGGCACGGATCGGTCGCGGACCGGCCCGACTCCCATGGAACCGCGCGATTCGTGATAGGCGTGCAGCGCCGAGGCGATGGCGGCCGTCGTGTGGGCGTGGTCGTAAAGAGAGATGTCGCGAAGGTCCACGGTGGAGCTCGGGATGCACCACGTGAAGCCTTCGAGCTGGCTCTGGAGCCCCTGTAGGTAGTGCCGGGCGTCGGCGACGTCCCGAAGCAGGGCGACCCGCCCGAGAAAGGCCTGCCACAGGTGCCGGTACTCTTCGGGCAGGGCTTCGCCGAGCGGGCCCTCCTCCTCGCCGGGATACAGGACATCGGGCTCAGGCAACAGCGCGGCGATCCGATGGAAGTGGCGGCACGGGGAGCCCCGGCCAATATCGATCCCCGACAGGGGGCTGATGAGCGGCTTCTTGCGAAAGCCAAGGGGCGAAGCCGCCACTTCATCTTCGCGCCGGTCCATACCCGCGGAAAGCCGATCGGCCTCCGCGAGGATCCACGCCAAGGCTTCCGCCGCGCCGGCGGAGTCGGGACGGTGGTGGGCAACCGCGATCTTCTGGGCCAGTGCCAAGTCGATCCCTGCGGGGACGCCCACTTCGGACTTCAACCACTCGAAGAAGGCGTCGGTCCAGAGGACGTGCAGGTGGGTCGACCGGCCCTCGTACGAAGGACAGTACGTGCCCGCCAACGCCGCCGACTGGGGATGGAGGCGCTGCAGGTCCGCGTCTTGGTGGGCCCTTTGCATGAACTTTCCAACGTCATGCAGGAGTCCGGCGAGAACGACGCTGCCTAAAGTTTCATCCACCACGGGTATTCCTCCACACAAGTCGCCCGATGTGGCCCGGGCAAGCGCTGCCCTGGAGCATCCGAGAAAGCGACCTGCTCAAGGCGAGGAGCGGGCGGGAACGCAAACCTCCGTGCCACGGCGAAGCCCCCGAGTTCGGGCGGGTTCCCGTAGCCCCTATTGAATACCCAATCCCCGCCCCCCCGTCTACCCCGGCAACGTTGCCGGGGGTTGCTGGGCCGGCTCGCAGCTCGCCGAAGGGACGGGCCATGGGGGAGGCGAGGCCGCGGTACCCCTTCTCACACCGGCCTCTCCACCCTTCCGTCAGATTCCTGGCGAACGCCGCCGCCAGGCCCTGGGTCTCGGCCAAGCTCCCGGTGCCCGGCAGTACGCGTCATCCTAGACCCGCCCACGAAGCTGCCGGCCGTGAAGGCCCGAGATGCCCTTCGGTTGCTGGAGCGGAACGGGTGGCACCTCGTCGCCACCAGGGGAAGCCATCGGCAGTTCAAGCAAGCACCCTTCGAAGGCGGGCCGCGTCACGATTGCCGGGGCCCTGCGCCTGTCGCTCCCTCGGCGCCTCCGGCTGTTGCCCGCGGGGGCCTTGCGGGCTACCATGCAGCCATGCGATTCGAGTGGGATGAGGAGAAGCGGGCCGCGAACCTGCGCAAGCACGGATTGACTCGATGACGGACGACGACGTCGACACCGGCGACATCGCCCCGCTAGACGACGCCTTCTTCCGCCGGGCGGCCCTGCGGCCGGCCGGCGAGGCCGTCACCCTGACGCTGCACCTGGATCCTGACCTGGTGGCCTGGTTCAAGGGCCGGGGCGGTGACGTGGAGCGCAGGATCAACGCGGCGCTGCGGGTGTACATGGAGGCCCACCGGTCTTCCGACGTATAGCGGAGCCCTCCCTCGCGTGACGCCCACCTTTCGCGCGTCCTCCCGTCCCTCACCTCCACCCCTCCAGCCTCCCGTTCAGGTCCGCCGCGCACGCCTCCACCTGGCCCTCGGTCTGGGCCGAGGTGTCGACCCGGAACTTCACCGTCCACGTGCCGTCGCTCCACACCCCCTCGATCTCGCCGCCCCGCAGCCGAAAGCAGCGCACTGCGCCCAGGCTCGGGTTCCAGTAGTGGGTGGCGCAGCCCACGACGTAAGGGGACTCGGCGATGATCCGCTCCAAGAGGTGGAGGATCGGGCCCCGGGCGTTTCCCCAGCCGTGGTCCGTGAGGTGAGGCTTGGTCTTTCGGGCGGCCGGCACCGGGGGCGGGAGCACCTGGTCGCGGGCTGAGCGGAATCGGCCGGCGAAGGTCTCGTGGAAGATCTGGCCCACCGGGGAGAGCTCCAGGTAGGTGGCGCCGTCGATCTCGACCCGCTCTACCAGGGGCTCCAGGCGCTCGTCCCAGTCCTGGCCCGCCTCGGCCCAGGTGGAGAGCTCCTGGCGGTCGAGCGCCCAGAAGAGCCCGCTCCAGCGCATCCACACCCCGAAGTCGAGCGCCACGGGCATGGGGGGGAAGGCGATGATCTCGGAGAAGCGCTCGTGCTTGTAGTAGACGGGCACGCCCACGGCTTGGCCGATGAGCACCGCCACGGCGATCTGGGCCTTGTACCCCCCCGTGGCGTTGATGGCGGTGGCGGCGCCGCGCTCGCGCACGGCCCGGCCCACAGCCTTGGCCAGATTGCGGAGGCCCCGGGTGCGAAACGCCCGGGGGTCGGCGTCCTGGAGGCCCTCGATCTCGACCCCGGTGGCCCGGTGCCCCCGGCAAGCGAAGTAGCGGGTGAAAACCGCAGCGATGGCCCGGCCGTCCGCCGTGGCCGAGTGCAGGAACACGAGGTCGGCATCCGGCACTGCGTAGCCGTGCAAGAGGAGGTCGTGAACCGAGTTGATCTCGGCGCCGAGCAGGCGCTCGGCGGGGTCGAAGCCCGTCAGGATCTCGGCCACGCGGAGCCAGTCGCTAGCCTGGTAGGCGGCGGCCAGGGCCGCCCGCGGGTTGCCGGCTGGCGAGAGCTGGCCCTCGGCCTCCCGGGCGAGACCGCTCAGGTTGGGGAAGAACAGGCTCGTGCCGACGGTGCAGAGGAGGGTGTGGGCAGGCGTCACAGGGTGCCTCCGGCGCCCAGGGGGATGAGCCGGAGCTTCCCCAGCCCGAAGCTCGTGGCCTTGCCCAGGTGGAGCCGCTCGGCCCAGGCGAGCCAGGGGGCAAACGGGGTGAGGTCGGCCTCGAATACGAGGGTTCCGACGACGCCCCCGAGCTGCATCTTCGTCTGCTGGCGGTTGGAGTAACGGGTCCAGTCGTGCCAGCGAAGCTCGGAGCGGGTTGTGGGCACCGCCCGGCTCGCGTCCAAGAGGCCCCGGTCGAAGGGCGGCTCGCCCCCGCCGTAGTACCTGGCCAGGAGCCCCAGGCGCCGCCGGGCGGCCAGAAAGAGCGCCCCGAAGCCGGGGTCGCGCACCAGTTCGCCGCGCTCCTGGAGGCGCAAGGGGGTCTCGAGAATGACCGCCGCGCCCCGGGAGAGGTGGGGGATCGCGGGGGGCGCAGCGGCCACCCGGGCCTCGAGGAGGCTCCCGCTCTCCTGGGCGTAGACCGTTTGCCAGCCCCCTTCTCCCAGGGCCTCCACGGCCGCCAGTGCGAGCGGCTTTCGCGCCGGGGTCAGGCCCCGGCGCCCGACTTCCTGGAAGGCGTAGACGAGGTAAGGGAGGATGCCGAGCGCGGGCCCGAGCAGGGTGAGGGTGACGGCCACCTCGTCCCCCTCGCCGTACTCGGTGCGGCCGTCGAGGGGAACCCCGAGGACGTAGGGGTGGGGCGCCGCGTCGACGCCCTGGCGAGGGCCTTCGCCTGGGGCAACCCGGCTCTCGAACACCCGCTGGTAGGTGCACGAGGCCCGCACGAGGCAGCTGGGGCACCGCTCGCGGCGCAGGGCGCACACCACCGCCTTGAACGCGTGTCCGAACACCCCCCGCAGCGCCGACCCCTTGTAGGGGGGAAGCCGCATGGGCTCCAGGCACTGCAAGCGGAAGCGGTAGACCTCGTGGTCGATGGCGATGGGCATGGCGAGACGGGCCCCCTTTCGCTTCCCGGAGTCGGCGAGAGCTCACTGTAGCGGATTCGGCCGTTGGTTTCTTCACCCAAAGGGGTGAATTTCTCCATCTCCCGATCGCACCCGCCCTGTTGGGGCCAACCGGATTGCGAGGTCCGGAAGCCGGCCAGTGCAAGGCCGGGGTCACCGCTGGGCGAGTGCGGAGCGAGTCCGGCGACGGCCAGGTGGGCCTGCGGGCGCCGCTGCGAGGCGCTCGCGCCGCAGACAGAGATCCCCGCGCCCTGCGGCAACCCCTCCCCGGCGCTTCGCGAGGCAGCATACGGGACTAGGCGGGACGGAGCGAGCACGACAACGTTGCCCCAGGTTGTCGCTGGGAGGAATGGGACAGGGCGCGGGGTCGTGAGGGATCGACCGGGCGGAGCCGGGCCCAGGGGAAGACGAGGGAGACGGTCAGCCCCGACAGGGCTGTTGTGAGCGATCCCGGTGCGCCACCCCTCACTCGAACCCCCGGAACTCCCCCCAGAACCGGCCGAGCTTCTCGTGGGGGGAGCCGGGGCCGTGGCAATCCGAGCCGTAGGTGAAGCGAAGGCCCGCGGGAGCCGCCGCCTCGCGCACGAGGCGGTTGAGGCCCTCGGTGTCGCTTCCCTGGTAGAGGTAGAGCTCGGCGCCCCAGAGGCCCCAGGCACCGAGTCCAAAAAAGAGCTCCCCCAGGCGCTTCGCGAGTTCTG
>JBFLZB010000058.1 GCA_040756475.1 Thermodesulfobacteriota bacterium | reverse complement strand
GCCGCCGGGGCCCTTCGCGCGTTTACACCCACGCCACCGGCGGGCGCTCCTTGGGGGAGGTGGCGCGAGGAATGAGCCCAGACACGCCGACCCGTCCCCTGCCGCCTGCCCCCGACCCTCCCGTCGCCCGCAACACGGTGCTCAACCTCGTGGGCAACGGCGCACCGATGCTCGTCGCCCTCGTGGCCATCCCGCTGCTCGTGAAGGGCATCGGCACCGAGCGGTTCGGCGTGCTCACCCTGGCGTGGATGGTGGTCGGCTACTTCTCCCTCTTCGACCTGGGCATCGGCCGGGCACTGACGAAGTTCGTCGCGGAGCGCCTCGCCCGGGGGCAGCAGCAGGAGCTGCCGGCCCTGGTGTGGACGTCGCTCTACCTGATGCTCGCCCTGGGCGCCCTGGGGGGGGCCGCGGCGGCCGCCCTCACCCCCGCGCTCGTGAACCGGGTGCTGAACATCCCCCCGGCGCTCGTCGGTGAGACCACGGCTTCCTTCTACCTGGTGGCCCTGTGCGTGCCCCTCGTGCTCGTCACGACGGGCCTTCGGGGGGTCCTTGAGGGCCAACAGCGCTTCGGACTGGTAAACGCCATCAAGATTCCGGCGAACGCGGCCAACTTCCTCCTGCCCCTGGCCGCGCTGCCCTTCACCGAGTCCCTGGTCCCCGTCGTAGGTCTCCTCGTCGCCGGGCGCGCCGCCGTCCTTCTTGCCCACCTGGCGTGCTGCCTCGGCTCCCTGCCCGGGTTGCGGCGCCCCGTCCGCCCCGAGGCCCGCCACGTGGCGGAGCTCCTGAGGTTCGGGGCCTGGCTCACCGTGAGCAACGTCGTCTCGCCCCTCATGAGCTACATGGACCGCTTCTTCATCGGAGCCTTCCTGACGTTGCAGGAGGTGGCGTTCTACGTCACGCCCTACGAGCTCGTCACCAAGCTCATCCTCATCTCCCTGAGCCTCCAGACGACGCTCTTCCCCGCCTTCACCTCCTACGCAGCCACCGGCGAGGATCGGCTGCGCGCGCTCCACGGCCGGGCATTGGTCTTCACGCTCATGGTCTACACCCCCGTGGTGTCCGCGGTGGTGGTCCTCGCCGAGCCCTTCCTGGCCCTCTGGCTGGGGGGGGAATTCCCCCTGCGCAGCGCCGCCGTGATGCAGCTCCTCGCGGTGGGCGTGCTGGTCAACGCCGTGGGGAGCGTGCCCTACAGCGCCATCCAGGCCATGGGCAGGGCCGACCTCACGGCGAAGGTCCACCTCCTCCAAGTGCCCGCGTACGTCGCCATGCTGCTCCTCTTCACCAGGTCCCTGGGGATCGAGGGAGCGGCGCTGGCGTGGACTCTGCGGCTCGTCCTCGACACGGCCGTGTGGCTGTGGCTGGCCCGAACCCTCCTCCGGACCGAAAGGGCGGCCGGCCGGGTGGCCCACACCGTGGGGGCAGTGGGAGGCGCCCTCGCGGCGGCGGGGGCGGCGGCAGCGCTTCCCGGGCTCCCGTGGAAGCTCGGGGCCCTGTTCTTCCTCGTCGCCGGCACCTGCGCGGTCTCCTGGCGATACGGGCTGACGGGGGCAGAGAGGGCGTGGCTCAAGACCGCGGCGGCACGCTGGCGACCCGCACGGCGAACTCTCGGGGCCCGCAAGGGCGGAGGTACGGCGCCATGAGCATTCTCTCGGTGGTAAAGAGGCACCTGCCCCCGGGCTGGGTGCTACCCGCGAGCTATCTCAACCAAAAGCTGCGGGGGAACCTGGAGCCGGAGCTGCGGCTGCTGCCCTCCCTCGTGCGCCCGGGCTCGCGGGCGATCGACGTGGGGGCCAATGTGGGCTTCTACAGCTACGTCCTGTCCGGTCTGTGCGCGAGCGTCGAGGCCTTCGAGCCCCTGCCGGAGTGCGCCCTCGTGCTGGAAGCCTTCGGGGCCCCCAACGTGCGGGTGCACCGGGTGGGGCTCTCCGCAACTGCGGGAACCCTCACCCTGCGGGTCCCCCGCCGGGGAGGCGTTGCGAGCCCCCTCTCCGCCAGCTTCAGCGTCGACTACGAGGGAACGCAGGACCTCCACGAGCTCCCCGTCCTGCGGCTCGACGACTTCGGGTTCCGCGACGTCTCCTTCGTGAAGATCGACGTGGAGGGGCATGAGCTCGAGGTGCTCGAGGGGGGCCGCGAGACCATCCCGCGGGAGAGGCCGGTCCTCCTCGTCGAGGTGGAGCAGCGTCACCACCGGCGCCCGATCGCCGAGGTCTTCCGGGAGATCCTGGGCCTCGGAGGGTACGAGGGAAGCTTCCTGTGGCGGGGCGCCTTGCGCCCCCTGGAGGACTTCCGCTACGAGATCCACCAGGGGCCCTTCCTCGAGGAGGTTGCCCGGGGGGGAAGGGCGAAGGGCTACGTCAACAACTTCGTCTTCCGGCCGGTGTGACCGCCGCTCGAGGAGACCCTCCGGCAGAGCACCCGGTCGCCCCCGAACGAGCCCCCCAGGCCTTTTCTTCGCCACCGGCCAGGAGCTCCCCGGCCGTTCGGAGCACCTCTTCCGGATCGAGGTCGAAGCAGCACCGGTTCTCGCAGCGCTCATAGCCCAGAGTGTACTGACACGGCGCGCACGCAAGCGGCGGAACCATGACCTTCGCGTTCTGCGACCACGGAGCCATCCGGACGAAATCGGTAAAGGCAAAGAGCGCTATCCCGGGAGTCGGGGCGCAGGCCGCGAGATGGGCCACGCCGCTGTCGGTCCCGACGAAGAGCCGCGCCCGCTCCACCACCGCCACGACCTCCATGAGCGCCGTACGGCCGGACAGGTCCACGACCGGAATGGGGCCCGCGCGCCCCGACGCGAGGGCCCGGGCCAAAGCAAAGTTGGCCTGCCGGTCTTCATGGGAGCCCAGGAGCACCATGGAGAGGCCGTAGCGGTCGTGGAGGCCGCGCGCCACGGCCTCCCAAAGCTCCAAACCGAAGCGCTTGAGCCCCCGCCAGCCCTCCTGGGAAGAGCCCAGGTGAAGGGCGGCAAATGGCCGGCCGGTCAGGGGGCCGAGCAGCTCCCCTGCCCGCTCGCGGTCGCCGGAGGAGACGGGCACCGAGAGACTCAGGGCGTCGGAACGGATGGGGGCCCCGAGGGCCTTGAGCACGCTGGCAACGCCACCTACCTCGTGCTGCGCGGCGCCCCCGCCCTCTTCGACCCGCAGATCCAGGTAATGGGCCCTGCCCCCCGTGTCGATTCCCACACGCACGGCCTTCCTCGCCCAATGGGCAACGAGGGCTGCCTTGAGGAAGCCGGCCACACTGCACGTGCGAACGAGAAAGATCACCAGGTCCACTCCTCGGAAGAAGCCCCGCAGACGCACCCATTCCCGGAACCGGAGGCTTCGCGCAAGATCCCGCGGCGTGCGGGCATCGAGGAGGGGAGAAGACAGGACCCTGTGCACCACCGGGTTCCCCCGAAAGACGCCTTCGGCGGCCCGCCAGCACACGACCTCGAGAGAGGCACCCGGGTATCGCTCCCGCAGCGGGCCCAGGATCGGGGTGGCGAGGACCGCGTCCCCGACCCCCCCCAGCCTCACCACCGCGATGCGGCGGGGCGCCGAGGGGAGCTCCCGGCGGCGCCGGGGCACAAGCGCCCGACCCGCCGCCGCGACACGGAAGAATGCCCACGCCAGAGGGCCCCCTTCCACGCAGATCTCGAAGTTAGCCTGGGGCCGTGGCGGAGGGGGCTTCACGGGAACGCCTCTCGGAATCGCGCAGGAGGTAGTAGATCCCCAGCAGCACGAAGGACTGGCTGGTCAGGGGGTTCTCGTTGATGGTCATGACCAGGAAGAGGAGGAGAGGGTACGACCGCACCCGCAAGAGGTACAGGAGGAAGACGAGCAGGGCGAAATACAGGAGCCCGTGGTCGATGACCACCGAGGAGAGGCCGCTCCCCGCCACGACCACCCCGGGCCGATCCTCGAACCACAGCCCCTGGCGCAGGAGCGGCACCTCGGCCGCCCGGCTCGCCGCGTTGCGAAACCCCACGCCGAGCCACAGGTCCCTGGCGGGAAGCTCCGGCACGACGGCGTAGCCGATGGTGCGGTGGAGGAAGGACTGGTTGATGAAGTCGGCTCCGTGCACCCCGTACATGGCCTGGGTGACCACCATCATCCCCCCCAGCACCCCGCCGACCACAGCCCACTTGGGGACCCGGTCCACCGCGCGCCGCAGGAGCCACGCGAAGGGGAAGACGAGGAAGAAGGAGACCGAAACCTTGGAAAAGGACAGCACGAGCCCCAGGGCGTGCGCGGCCAGGAGGGTGCGCCGCCGGGGGACGGAGCGGTCGTCGACGAGCAGAACGAAGCTGCCGATCAGGAGGGCGGCAAAGAACCCCGGCTCCCGGGACAGCCCGCTGAACCGGAAGGCCATGAGGAGCCCCTCGGCCCCGGTGGGAGGTGGACCGGTGGGCAGGGCATACGCGCCGTAGAGGAACTCGCCGATGGCCGCGGGGAAGAGGAGCTCGGCCCCGAAGCCCAGGACGCCCACGGCCTGCACCAGGGCCACGCCCACGTTGAGGGCGACGTATCCGTACAGATAGAAGAAGCCCTGCCGCGCCGTGTAGGCCATGTAGGCCGCGCAGACCACCACGGAGACGACCTTGAAGAGGAAGAGCACGCTGCCGTACGGGACCGATGCCGCCACGAAGAGCAGGGCTGCCAGGGCGTGGCGCCGCTCGATGGGGCGGGAGCCCAGCTCCCTGAGGAAGTGCGGGTCGACCAACGGCACCAGGAGATACAGGTACACGGACGTGTCCCCCACGGCCGGCGAGAGGACCGGGGAGGCGAAGAGCAGGTAGAAGAGATGGCTGTAGAGCCGCGCCACGATCACTCCGGCGCCGGCCCGTGCACCCGCGGTGCCGTCACGGGACGGTCCTCACTGCTTCAGGACGAGCGCCGACCCGCTCTTGTCGGGCATGGGAATCGGCACGTCGGCCTTGTCGGAAAAGTACTCGTCCACCGCCTTCCTCGCTCCCGGCCAGGTATTGTAGTCGTGTACAACGAGGAAGCCGCCCCGTCGCATCCGCGGGAAGAAAAAGCTCAGCCCTTCGAGGGTCGGTTCGTACAGGTCGGCATCCAGGTGGACGAACGAAAAGCTCGCCCTTCGCAGCGCCTCGGGAATGCTCTCCGGAAAGTACCCCTTGTAGAAGAAGACGTTGTCCGTCACCGGGGATATGTTCGTCCTGACGAGGGCCAGGCTCGTATCGGAGAACTCCGCGTGGTCGATCGCGTGTCCCGAGGCCGACCTCTCCCTTTCCGCGCTGCGCCTTCCAAACCCCTCGAAGGTGTCGAAGAGGTGGAGCCTTCGTTCCGGGGCGTAGTGGTGCAAGAGCTTTGCCGTGCGCCCCCGGTAGACGCCCACTTCCGCGAAATCTCCCTCGATCTCGTTCTGGATCAGGGTGCGCAGCAGCAGAACGAGCATGTCCCTCCGGGTGTTGTCCCAGGGCTCCAGATCGCAGATCCGGCGGCGCGCTCCCTCTTCCTTCGGGAAAAATCCGCCCGTCGCCTCGACGAACTCCGGGGTGTGCCAGCGCGACCTGGGATGGATGTCCATCTGCCCCTGGAGGAAGAAGGCGGTGTTCCGGAACACGTAGCACAGCGGCTGCTCCAAGGCCCTGAGCGCCAGCGGAGCGTACCTCCACGGGTTCCGCAGCAGCTTGGCCAGCTTGCGAGTCACGGACACGGGTTCCTCCGGAGGGGCGGCGCCGGCTCCCGGGCGCGCACGGCGTTCGACGTTCGAGAGCGCCCCCTGGGGGAGGCGCCGGCCTCACCTTCCACGGCCAAGGGCCGCCCTGCGAGGTTCGCACCCGGCCAGGAGGGCCTCCCCCGCCCGATGGGCCGCCTCCGGCGAGACCTCCCGGAGGCACTCCATGCCCTCGCACCCCTCGCGGCGGTGGCAGGGGGCGCAGGGAACGGGGTGGGTCGCGACGGCGCAGGCCTCCCCCCGGGGGCTCCAACGGGCGGGGTCGTGCATGGCCCCGCGGATCGTCACCACGGGCACCCCGTAGGCCGCGGCGATGTGCCCCGCGGAGGTCTCGGCACTGTAGACGACCTCGGCCCCTCGCAGGGCTGCCAGAAACCCTTCCCACCCCAGCCGGTCGCAGGCGTTCGCGCACCCCGGAAGGCCGCGGGCCGCTTCCCGGGCGAGCTGCGCTTCGTGCTCTCCCAGCCCCGTGAAGAGGAGCTGGCAGCCCTGGGCCACGAGCCGCTCGGCCAGGACGCGCCAGCGCTCCGGCGGCCACTCCCGGCGCCGGGAGCCGCTCGTACCCATGTGAAGGACCCGGTAGGGGGCGAAGGGGCGGGGCAGGGCCTCGAGCACCCGGCTCACGTCCGCGACGCCTTCGGGCAAAGGGTCGCGGAGGACCATCGCGAGCCTCTCGGGCGACCCCGCCGGCAGGGGGAGGACCTCGAGCAGGCGAAGCTGGTACTGGGCTTCGTGGAGCCCCTTGTGCTCGAAGGGCAGCGCGTGGGTGAGCAGGGGCCCGAACCCGCTACTCGCGTACCCGACCCGCACGGGAATCCCCGCCTGCCACAGCAGCGCAATCTGGTTGGGAAAGTAGGAATAGAGCTCCACGGCCACGTCGTAGCGGGCCGCCCGGAGCTCGGCCAGGGCCCGGCGCCGGGTCGAGAGGTACCGGCGCAGCTTGGCCGCAGGCGCCATGGGCTCCCGAATCGCCCGCCAGTGGTCCACCCGATGGGTGCGGGCGACCAGGGGGTGGCCCCGCAGGACGGGCTCGGACCAGCTCCCCGCGAGGAAGCCGATCTCCGCCTCCGGGAAGGCGCTGCGAAGGACCGGAAGGACCGCCGTGGAGATGACGACGTCCCCCAAGTGGGCCCCGTTGGAGAGGAGGATGCGCCGGGGAGGGCCGATCCGCGTCGCGCGCGGCTGGCCCAGGCAAGCGGCCAGGAGGCCGTCCATGGCACGAAAGACGGCATTCCAGGTGGGGTTCTGGATCAGGTACCCGCGCCGGGTCGGAGAGCGGGGGCCACCCGCGGCGGGGATCACGTCCCTGCCCCCGCCTGGGCGGCCTCGAGGCACAGCAGACACCCCGCCAGGCCCGCGGCCAGAAAGGTGAGGGCCCCCCGAGCCCATGAGGGAAGAGCCGCCCTCCGGTCCGCCTGGGCCGGGGCGTCGAGGACCGTGAAGCCGAAGGGCTCCTCCCGAGCCGCAAGGAGGTCCTCGACGACTTCCTGTGCGTAGAGCCGCCACAGCCGTCTCTGGACCGCCGGCTCGACTGCCCCCTGGGACATCGCCGTCTCCCGAACTGCGTCCCGCCTCTCCCGGGCACGCCGCGACGCGGTCTCCCGCAGCTCGGCCACGGCCTCGGCGAGGTAGCGTTCGAGTACCCGACGGGCACCCTCGGCCGTGGGAGAGGTGCACTTGAGCGTCAGGGTGCGCCGCTTGCGGTCGGGAATCACCTCGATCCGGGCCATCGCCCGGCGCAGGGCGGCGTGCCCGCTGACCCGAAGGGGAGCTCCGCCCCAGGCCCGGGGGCCTTCCCGCCAGCCGAGCCGCAGCAGTCCCGTCTCGGCGTCGAAGCGCTCGCCGAACAGGTCCGCCCAGGCCTGCGGCACCGCCAGCACCCGGGCCGCCAGGGTCTCGCTGCGGAAGAGCACCGTGAGCTCCTCCAGCCGGGAGGGGATGCCCACCGCGTAGCCGAAGGGCGTCGTGGGGCTGTCGAAGTGGATCTCGGTCAGGGGGGCGTCGAGGTCGTCGGGCCGCAACACCGCCGCTGCCGTCCTCGCGGGGGGCGCCGCGGCCGCCCAGAGCCCCGCCGCTACACCGGCCGCCAGCGACAGGCCCAGCAGCAGGCGGCGGTAGCGCCGCAGGGTGCCCAAGTAGCCGGCGAGGGTGAACACGTCAGCAGGCCCCCTCGCGCAAGAGCACCACCCGGATGGTCTTCACCGCGATCGCGAAATCGAGCCAGGGAGACCAGTTGAGCACGTACCACGTGTCGAGGCCCAGGCGCTCTCCGAAGGTCAGGGCGTTGCGGCCCGAAACCTGCCACAGGCCCGTGATACCGGGCCGCGTGAGCAGGATCGTATGGGCGGCGGAACCCATGTCCTCCCGCTCCCGGGGAAGATAGGGGCGCGGTCCCACCAGGCTCATCTCGCCCCGGAGCACGTTGAGGATCTGGGGAAGCTCGTCCAGGGAGGTCTTGCGCAGGAAGGCGCCGACCCGGGTCACCCTGGGATCGAAGTCCCGAAGCTTCTTGTACTTGTGCCACTCCTCCCCGGCCTCGGGGCGGAGGGTGAGGTGCACCTTGAGGATGTGGTCGCTGTTCTCGAACATCGTCCGGAACTTGAAACAGCGAAACAGCCTGCCGCCCCTGCCCAGCCGCTCCATCGAGACGAAGGCGCCCCCTGGGGAGTCGAGCCGGATGGCGAGGGCGATGATCCCGACCGCGAGCCCGAGCACCGGCAGGAGGGCGAGGGCCGCGCACACGTCGAACGTGCGCTTCGCCCACTGGCTGGCCGCGTCTCGCAGCTTGTTTCGAATCTTCAGGAGGAAGAGCCGCTGGCTGAGGATCGGGAGGAGTTCCGTGTTGGCCAGGGGGAACCCCCGAATCCCGGGGACCACGAGCACCGAGCGCACGTGTTCCTGAATGTCTGCCGAGAGGCGCGCAAGCTCGCCGGACGGCAGGGAGGGAATTGCGATGGCGACGGTGGACGCCCCCAGCTGCTCCACGACCGCGCGGCACTGGCCGATGGGGCCCAGCACCGGGTAGGAACGGCCGTTCACCGGGATGAGCAGCCCCTGCTTTACCGGGTCGTCGTCGAGGAATCCCAGGATACGATGACCCAGCCCGGGGTCCCCGGTAAGACCCAGAGCCGTGGCCCGCCCGGCCTTGCCTGCACCGACGATGACGGTGGGCTCGCCCCACAACCGGAGGCGGTAGAGCACAGCCTTTCCCCCGAAGCGGGCCAGGGCGAAGACGGGCACCGCCCAGGCCCACAGCAGCAGGAGATAGAGGCGGGAGAGCAGCTCATGGAAGCGGGCCAGGGTGGAGAGCGCCAGGACCAGGACCACGGCCAGGGTCAGGGCGCGCAGGAGCTCCCGGGGCTCCTGCCAGGAGGGAACCCTTCGGGAGTAGAGTCCGGAATAGCCGATCACCCCAAGAACCACCAGCGGGAGCCACCACAAACCCCTCGCCACGTCCAGGCTGAACGAGAACTCGGGCACCGCAGGAGTCCACTCCCCCAGCAACCGCCGGCTCTGGAAGGCCAACACGGTGGACAGGAAGAAGGAAACCAGGTCGAGCCCGACCAGGGCCAGGACGCCGGCGGCAGAGCGTGAGTCCCTCATTGCCAATATCCCCGGTTCATGCTGATCCGCACCTTGAGCCTTCGGGGGAGAACCCCCTCTACGAGGCCCAGCCGGTACCCGGCGAACTTCAGCCCGTTGCGCCACAGGGCGCCGGGCAGGTGCCGCCTCCCGCGCCGCCACAGATAGTCCCACTCGGACCGGAGGAAGCGGCCGCCCTCTCCCTCGGCCTTCCCGAAGGCCTCGCGAATCCACGGCTCCCGGGCATGGAAGACCCCCACGTCGAAGTAGCGCCGCAGCTCCTCCAGGGGCCCGTAGGCATGCGAGTGGTGCACCCGGGCGTCGGCCCGATAGGCCACCTTCCAGTCTGCCAGGAGCAGGCGCGCGGAGACGTAACTGTCCTCGCTCAAGATCACGTCCGGCGGAAAGCCCCCCACGGCCAAGAGGGCTTCCCGGCGGTAGGCGGCAAAGGAGTTCGAGATGAAGAAGGTCTTCATGCCCAGCGCCAGGGCATCGGCAGCCTGCTTGACCCGGGAGTGGGGCGGGTAGTTGAAGAGCCGGGCGTGGGCCTCCAGAGGCCCCGCTCCGGATCGGGGGAGCTGCCGCCCGAAGGCCGCCCCGACCTTCGGGTCGGCGAACGCCTGCAAGAGATTCTCGAAAGCCTCCGGGTGAGCCGGGACGGCATCTTGAGTAAGGAAGAGATCCACCTCCGCCTCCGGCGCGAGCTCGACGGAACGCTGGCGGGTCCCCCCATGGCGGAAGGCGCTGCGTTCGATAACGTGCACCGCGGCGCCCGACTCCCGGAAGCGCTCCGGCGAGTCGTCGGTGGAGGAGGAGTCGATCACCACGAAGGCGTGCGGTTGGGCCGTCTGCACCCGAAGAGCAGCCAGGAGGGAACCGGTCGCCGGCCCCGGGTTGAGCGTCGGGACGTGGAGCGCGAATCTCACGGGGCACTCCCCGCCGGCGCCGCCCGGCGCCACCCCGAAGTCTCCCAGCCTCTCAAGGCCTTGGCCCCCGCGCACCGCCAAGGCTGTCGCGCACCAGGAAGAAGACGCACGTGGCCAAGAAGGCCGCCGCCGCGGCCAGCGCGCCGATCAGGAGTCGGCGGGGGCCGTGCTTCTCATCGGGGGAGCGCGGTGTATCCACGACCACGAACCCGAACTGGCTCGAATTCTTCGCCAGCATCTCGCGCTCCACTTCTTCGCCGTAGCGCAGATAGAGGCGCTCGCGGACGATCAGGTCATCGGTCGCCTCCGTCTGGCTCAGCAAGAACTCTTTGTTGTGCCGAGCCCGGGCCAGGGCCTCCTCCTGAAGCCGGCCGCGGCCCTCCGCCAGATAGAGCTCCAGGATGCGTGCCGCCGCGTCCGGATCGCGGGCATCGAAGGCGAGCGAAACCACGCCCGACCGCCGGTCCACCGAAACCGTCAGGCGATCCTCCGCCGCCCGGACGGCGTCCCAGTGGTCCGGCGCCCTGGGCCCGGAGCGCCCCCGGCCCCTGAGCCGGTCCGCCACCCCCGGCCGCAGGGTCCGGGTGACGGGGTCGAATCGGTCGGGGTACACCCAGAGCCACAGGTCGTGGCGCGAGAAGACCCGCGCCGTGAGATCCCGGCTGTGAAAGAGTACCTCCAGGTCTTCGGCCTTGGAGGGGGCTCCCAGGGAGAGTCCAAAGGAAGCCAGCAAGCCCAGGGACGCTGCACCGCGACCCTGGTCGGCCTGTTGGTCGGGCTTGATGACCGCGGAGGCTCGATAGGCGTCGGGCAGGGAGAAGGCGACCAGGAGGGCGGCGGCGGCACACAGGGCGGTCACGCCCCCGATCCAGAACTTTCGCGGCCAGAGCAGCCCCCAGTAGCCCGCGAGGGTGAGGGGGTCGCCATCGTCCCAGACCCGGGGGTCCGGACGCTCCCCCGGCGCACCGGGGCCGGGGTAAATCTTCGCGCCGGCCCCGCCTCTCTCCCCTTGCGAAACTTCGGCGTCACTCTTCATGGAGTCTGCCCGTGCTCCGGCGGTCGATCGCCTGGGAGGCTCGCACGCCACAGACCTCGCCTGCCGAACCCCAACCCCGGCGATCCCGCGGGCACCGAGGACAAGGGTACCGCGCCGATCCTCGCCACCGAGCGAGGAGACTGGGACCATACAGCGCACCTGGCAGGCGCGCAACGGCGGAAGACGGGGAAGGACGACGGATGCGGTTCATGGGGCGCTCCCCAGGGGTTTTCATCTTCGGGTCACGAATGCTAACACATCGCCAGACAACATCCAGGAGCGAAGGGCCCGCCTCGACCCCGGCGCCGCCGCGGCGCTTTCCATCCTCCCGGGCGTGGCCCGCGCCCCCCCGATTCCTCGGCAAAGCCCTCAAGCCCCGCCGGCGGCGAGCCGATCCAGGGTGACAACCCCCACGCGAAAGGACGGGCGTGCGGCGTATCGCAGGGATGCTGTTGCTGGCCGCGGGGCTCGCCCCCCCCGCCGGGGCCGGGCCGTTGGCGGTGACGCGCTACCTGGTGGACGGCCGGGTGCACGTGGCCGTCGCCCTGCGCCCCGACGGCTCCGGGGGAGCGCTCACCTGGCTCGACACGGTCTCCGGCCGCCGGGGCGACGTGCCCCTGGCCTCCCGGGGGCCGACCCTCGCCGTAGCGGCCTCGGACAGCTCCTGCCGCGCCTACCTCGTGGGCGACTTCGCCCTGGTCCTCGAATCCCCCCCCTGGAGCGAGGACTCCCCCGCCCCCCCCGCGCTGGGCATCGCCCTGGAGTAGTCAGCCATCCCCCTGCCCCCTGCTCTATGCTCTCTGCTCTCTGCCCCAGCCCCCCCCGGCCGGCCCGGTTCGTGCATCTCTCGTTGCGGGTGGGTGTGTTCCGCGTCGCCTTCGACGCACGCAAAAGGAGGTCACATGAAGCTCAAGCAAATCTCCGTGTCCCTGGAGAATGCCCCCGGGCGCCTCTACGAGGTGACCGACGCCCTGGGCCGGGCGGGCATCAACCTGCGGGCCCTCAGCCTGGTGGAGACAGCCGACTTCGGGGTCCTGCGGCTCCTCGTCTCGGACCTTTCCACCGCGCGGCAGGTGATGATGGAGCGCCACTTCCCCGCCCGGGTCGACGAGGTGGTGGCCGTGGAGATCGAGGACAAGCCGGGCAGCCTGGCGCGGCTTCTCAAGCCGCTGCGGGACGCCAAGGTCAACGTCCAGTACATGTACGCCTTCACCGGGTTCGCCTCCGGCAACGCGGTGATGATCTTCCGGTTCACCGACAACGACGCCGCCATCCGCACCCTGCAGCACAGCGGCGCCAAGATCCTGGATTCCAAGGCCTTCGGCATGCTCGAGAGCACCGGCTGACCCCTGAGTTTCCCACAGCCTTCGGTGACCCCGAAGGGATGCCACGCAGAGCCTTCACCCTCACCCCGGGCCCCTCTCCCGTCGAGGGCGAGGGGATGCAGGGAGAGGGGTTTCCTTACAGGAGAATGCGATGACCGGAGAGAGCGGTTTTCCCTGCCGGAAGTTTGCCGTGGTGGGCGCCGGCCCCGTGGGCTGCGTGGTGGCAGCCTATCTCGCCCGGGGCGGCTACGACGTGACGCTGTGCGACGTGGTCCCGGCCCTGGTGGACGCGGCCCGGGCTCCGGGAATTTTCATCGACGGAGCGGAGAAATTTCACCAGTCTGTCCCCAAGACGATCACCCGCATCGACGAGCTGGCCAAGGACCCGCCCGACGCCATCATCGTGACGGTGAAGGCCACGGCGCTGCCTCTGCTCGCCTCGGCGATCCAGGCCTTTCACCGGGAGGGCATGGCGGTGGTGAGCTGGCAGAACGGCATCGACACGGAGCTCGTGCTGGCTGAGTCCCTGGGCCGCCGGGACGTGCTGCGAGCCGTGGTCAACTACGGGTGCGCGCTGCCCGAACCCGGCCACGTTCACATGGCCTTCCACCACCCGCCCCACTTCCTCCAGGAGCTCGACCCGGCGGGCAGGCCCGCCGCCGAGGCCATTGCCGCAGCCCTTACCGCGAGCGGGCTCGCCACGGAGCGCACCGGCGAGATCGTCAACATGGTGTGGCGCAAGTCGGTGATGAACGCCGCCATGAACCCGGTCTGCGCGGCCACGGGCATGACCATGGCCCAGGCCATGCGCGATCCGATCATCTCCCAGATGGTGGACCTGCTCATCAAGGAGGGCGTGGCGGTGGCCCGGGCCAACGAAATCTCGCTGGGCTGGCACTACTACCCCTACGCCGTGGACTACATGAAGAAGGCGGGCGACCACAAGCCGTCGATGCTCATGGACATCGAGGCCAAGCGCCGCACCGAGGTGGACTTCATCAACGGGAAGATCGTGGAGTACGGCGAGCGCGCCGGGGTGGACACCCCCTACAACCGGATGATCCGGGCCATCGTGAAGGCCCTGGAACCCAAGTAGGAGCCTGCTCCCGCAGGCGATGCGGCCCCGCCCGGGCCGCTCCTCGGTCACCGGAAAGACCCCAGCCCGGCTTTCGGCGGATCGCCGGCAGGAGCCGGCTCCTCCGCCGCCCCCCCGCGTCAGGGCGAAAGGAGCGGGTCGCGCCGCCCGCCGAGCCAGGCCCACAGCCGCCCGAGCCACCGGTTGGCCGGGTGGGCGCGGGGCAGGAACCGCAGGAGGGGCGCCCGGCGGGGCCCCATCTCCTCCAGGCGGGCGTGGAGGCCCGGGTGGTGGGGCGCCAGGGCGAGCCCGCTGCGAAACGCCGCGTGGGCCTGGGCCCGCTGCTTGGCCTTGAAGAGGAGCACGCCGAGCACGGCGTAGAGATCGGGAAGCTGGGGGTGCTCCTGCAAGAGAGCCAGGCACTCCTGGACGGCCGGCTGGAGGCGGCCCGACGCGAAGGCGCTGTGGGCGGCCGCGAGCGCCGCGCCCCGGGGGCCCCGAAGGGCAGGGACTCCGGCCTCGCGGAGCACCTCGGCCGAGCGGGCGTAGTGACCCTCGGCGAAGAGGGCCAGCGCCTCCCGGAGCCGGCCTTCGGACTCGGCCGGCAGGGGTTCGGACTCCGGCCCGGACTCGTCTCTTGCTTCGGCGAGAACGAGGTCCGAGAAGATCTGCTCGAAGGGTGCGTGGGGTTCTTTCACCGGGTCACCGGGGGCAGCCGGGGTGGAGGGGCAGCGCACCGGCCACACCGGCGCGCCACTCCTCGTATCGGCCATCCGCGGCCCGGAGTTGAGACGCAGCCCCCCTACCGCAGCCCCAGGGCCTCCCCGTAGAATCGGTACACCGCCCAGGCCCCTGCCGCCAGAAGGATCAGGAGGAAGAGGTAGAGCCCCCAGGGCTGCTTCTTCTGGGCATAGGGGTCGGAGAGCGACCTCTTGGCTCCCTCGGGCAGCGTCGCGATGGAGGTCAGGGCACCGCCGAAGGGGATGTTGAGCATGGCCCGGGCGTTCACCGCCCAGCCGCTGGCGTCCAGCAGGGGCCCCAGGTTTCGCTGCCGGAGCTTCAAAGCCGCAATGATCATGGAGGGGCCGGAGATGACCAGGAGCACTCCGGCGAAAGCCAGGGGGATCTGCCACCAGGCCAGGTTCAGGAGCCCCGTCACGAGGGCGGCAATCGCCGTGCCGATGGCCCCCAGGGCCAGCCCGATGGCGGCAAAGACCCCGGCGAACTTGCCGATGTCGAAGGCCGCGGGCGCCGCGGGCTTGGAGGCTTCCACCGCGGCGCCGGCCCCGGCGACACCGGCCGCCGCCTGGTCCTGCACGGCCTTTTCCTTGGAGGCCGCGAGCTTCTCGATCTGCTCGCCGATCATCTTTCCGACGCGCTTGTAGGGGGACCAGAAGGCCTGGCGGATGCTGATGGGGTTCTCCACCACCTTGGTGATGGTGGCGTCCCAGTCCTGGCCCTTGCGGTCGTAGAAGACCCCGTTGCGGCCCACCATGAGGAAGTCCGAGTCGCCCCCCGTGAAGGCGGCCACGATGGTCATCTTCTCGGCGCTCCCCTTGCGGGTGCACGCACAGTAGGCGAGGTAGGCCCGGCTCAGGCCGGCCAGGGCGCCGTGCTTGGCCTCGTCGTCCACCCGCAGGCACAGCTCGCAGCTTCGGCCGTCGAGGTAGAGCACCCCGGCCTGGAACACCGCCTTGCCGCGTCGGGCGTAGAAGTCGCGGAAGGCGACGAAGTTGTTGAGGAGCGTGTGAAGGTCCCGGTGATAACGCACCAGGCGCTCCACCGAGGCGACGGCGTTGGCCTCGGCCTCCAGGGCCAGGTCCTTGCCGATGAGCGCGGCCAGGGCGTCTTTCCCCTTGCCCGCCAGAATTTCCCGGACGCGGGCGAGCCCCAGCTTCTCGACGGCGCTCCCGGCCTTCGCCGCGAGCCAGGCCTCGTGGGCCGCGAACTTGGCGCTCAGGCCCTTCCATTCCTCCAGGGTCAGCTCGGCCCTGGCGCCCAGGAGCGGCTTCACCACCTGGTCCCGGAGCCGGCCCACGGCTTCGGCCCACGCCGGGTTGAGACCCTCTTGGAGGGGCAGGGGCTTGCCCGCCGCGACCTGGGCCAGGGGGAAGCCCGCCAGGTCCTCCTCCGCCGGGGAGAGCACCTTGCCGGCCAGGGCCGCGTACTCGGCCTCGGCCCGGTTCAGCGGCCCCGCGGCCCGGGCGTCGAAGGCGGCCAGTCGGCACCGGGTGAAGTAGTCGTCGACCTTGGCCTTCACGGCGCCAAAGGTCTGGGCCACGTCGGCGGTGGCGTCGCCCAGGGGAAGGATCATCGCCGCGTCGGCCTCGGCCTTGGCCCGCCACTGTTCGTAGGCCTGGGCCTCGGCGAAGAACTGGTCCACCCGGGCCTGGGAGACCCCCGGGGCGCCGCTGCGGTCGGTGTCGGAACCCAGGCAGGCCATGATGTCCTGGATGAGGGCCTTCTCCTCCGGAGTCGCCCCCGCCTCGGCGGGGACGATGCCGTCGCCGTTGAAGACGGTGTGGGCGAAGATCCGGGCCGGATCGGCCAGGTCGTCCAGGGAGATGGCGTCGGCCTCGCCCTTGCCCAGGTTCGCCAGGATCTGCCGGGCGGAGGCCAGCAGCCGGGCACCCTCCGGGTTGCTGTCGTCGATGGCGGCCAGGGGCAGGGAGGCCCCGCCTCGGGCGAGTTCCCCGGCGTCCTTGAGCACCGAGCAGGCCCAGCGCACGGCCGAGAGGATCTCGGGCACCCGGATGCGGCCGTCGCCGTCGGTGTCGATGAGCTCCAGGGTGCGGGTATCGAACTCCAGGCCCTTGGCCGGGCAGGCCAGGGCCACCCAGAGCTTGGGGTCCAGCTGGTCCAGGGACCGGAAGTCCTCCCCGGTCTCCAGAAGTACCTGGTCGAAGCCGCCGGCGCGAAAGAAGTTCCATCGGTGGGCCGGGGGTTTCTTCTCGAACAGGTTGGCCATGTTCCCCTCCTCCTGTGATGTGATGGCAGGGCAAGCGCCGGGCAGTATGACCGGGTTTCCCTACCGCGCAAGGAAATCGCGGGGCCGGCGGCGCCGGCCCGGTTGCGTGCGCCGCTGCTCCAGGTAGCCTGGGGAGCCCCCGCCGTGCCAAACCGTTGCGCAGGCAAGCCCTTTTCGCCCGTCTCGTGAACGGAGACCCCGTTGCCCCGAGAAAGCTCCCGCCGGTGAGAAGACTGTTGCGCTGGTTCGCCTACTGCATGCTGGCTCTGGGGCTTGTGCTCGCCGGCGCGTACCTCCTGCGCGGCGTCCTGGTGGCCCCTCGCCTCAAGTCCGCCCTGCAGGAAGCGCTGGAGCAGGGTCTGGGGCTCGGCGTCGAGCTCGGGGCCGTGGAGGGGACATACGTAACGGGGCTCGCGGTACGAGACCTGGTGACCCGCCGCCCCAACCCCGCAGGACCGGTGGCGTCCCTGGGAGCCGAGCGGCTCGAGGTCTCCTACAATCCCCTCGCCCTGCTCGGGGGGGTGGACGGGTTCCTCGCCACCGCCCGCATCCGGGTGCGGGGCGTCCGGGTGGCGCTCGTGGTCCCGGACACGCCCGCCGCCCCGGAGCCCCCTGCCCCCGAGCCTGCCTCCGGCCGCGCTTCGCTGTTCCTCCCCGCCCGGCTCCCCGGCCTCGACGTGCGGGGCGTCGACCTGGAGCTCCGGGGACCCGACTACCGGGCCGAGGTGCGGGGCCTCTCCCTGGTGACCGCCGAGGGGGGCCCGCCCTCCCCGTCCGAGATCCGCATGGCCGCAGAGCGGGTCCACCTGGAGCACCCCCGCCTGCGCACCGAGCCGGGCGACCTGGCGGCATCCCTTCTCTACGAGCCTATATCCGCAGTGATCCGGGACCTGCGCTTCGGCGGAGCGAGGGTGGTCGAGGAGCTCCAGGTCGGCCTGGAAGACCTGGAGCGGGGCGCCCTCACCTGGGAAGCACGCCTGGAGGTCTTCGGGGGCCGCCTGGCCTCCCGGGGGGCCTGCGAACCCGGCCTCATCGAAGCGACCGCCGAGGCGCGGGAGCTGCGGCTGGAAGCGGCCTTCGGCCGGATCGCGGGAGCACCGGCCGTGAGCGGGGCGCTGGACCTGAACGCACGCGTCCGCCTGGACCCCGCCCGCCCGGAACAGATCACCGCGGACCTGGATCTCGCCCTGCGCGAAGCCCAGGTCCAGGGGGTCGCCCTGGAGGGCGCCACGGTGCGGGCCTCCGCCGGCGACGGGCTGGTTCGGGTGGAGCGGGCCGAGCTGCGGGCGGGGCCCAACCGGGCCGAGCTGCGGGACGCCGAGTTTGCCCTGGCGAATCTCCTGGAGGGTCGCCCCGAGGCCGCCGCCGCCCAGGCCCGCGGGCGCCTTTCCCTAAAGCTAGAGGACGTGCCGGCCCTCCTGAAGCTCGCCGGGATCGAGCCGGACCGGCTGCCCGCACCGGTACCCCCCCACCGCCTCACGGCCGAGGCGTCGGTCGCGGCCGGCGAGGTCACAGTGGACGCGGCTTCCTTCGAAGCGCCGGCCGGCCGGGTCGGGGCCGAGAAGTTGCGAATCGGACTGCCCCTGGAGGGCCGGACTCTCGAAGAAGCGGCCCTCGAAGGCGCCGTCACCCTGGACCTGGAGGACCTCGCGGCACTTGGTGACCTCCTGGGCCTCCCGCCCCTGGCCGGGAGCCTCGCGGGCGGCGGGCACGTCTCGGGGACCCTGGCCCGCCCCGGGGGCCGGCTGGCGCTCCGGGGAAAGGGCCTGGCCTACGCGGGCGTCCCCCTGGGGGAGCTCCAACTCGACGCCCGGGCCGACCCCGAGCGCGTGGACCTGGACCGTCTCCTGCTGCGCCGAGGCCCAGACCGGGTGGACGCCCGGGGGGCCGTGGTGCTCGATCCCCTGCGCCTCGAAGGGGTCGTCCTGGACGCGGCGGTGGCAGAGCTCGCCCGATACGCCAAGTTCCTGCCCACCCCTTGGGACGAGAGCCGCGGGGCGCTGTCCGCATCCGCCCGCCTCGAGGGCCCCCCGCTCCAGCCCGAGGGAACCGCGGAGCTCTCCCTAAGGGGCGCGCGGCTTGGGGGAGTGGAGGTCTCGAAGGCACGGGTCTCCGCGGCGGCGGCGGGCCGCACCGTGGAGATCCGCAACCTGGAGGCCGAGACCTCCGAAGGCGGCCTGGCCCTGCGGGGCACCCTCGAGCTGGGAGACGAGGGCGAGCGGTTCGAGGCGGTTATCCAAGACCTCCGGCTTGCGCGCCGGGGCGTCGCGCTGACCCAGTCCCGCGGAACAACGGTGCGGGCGACCTACGGGGTGGCCGCGGGCCGGATCGCGGTGGAAGGACTGGACCTGCGGCGCGAGAATGACCGGATCACCTTTTCCGGAGCCTTCGACGCCGCAGCGGGGCGCCTGGAGGGGAGCTCCGCGGAGCTCCGGGTGGCGGACCTGAAGCCCTACGCCGAGGCACTGGCGCCCTTCGTACCCGCCCTCTCGGGGGCCGTCGAGGTCCGCGCGGAGGCCCACGGGGCCCTCCCCTGGTCCGACGGGCGCGTGAACGCCGCGGGCCGCGACCTGCGGGCGGGCGGCGTGGAGCTCGACCGGGTGCTCCTCGTGGCCCGGTCCGACGCGGGGGTGCTGCGCATCGAGGAAGCCGAGGTGTCCTCCCCCCTGGGCTCCGCCGCCCTCTCCGGAGTGGTGACGGTCGACCTCGCCGGCCCGGCCTTCCAGATCGAGCTCCAGACCCTGCGCCTCCAGGGGGAAGGGCTCGACCTGTCCCTGGAAGGGACGGCGGATATCGCCGCTTCCCCCAACCGGGTGGACATCCGGAGACTCTCGCTGCGGGGAGAGCCCGGAGCCCTGCGGATCGCCGGGACCGCAGCATTCCCGGACGAGGTGGACCTCACGGTGGAGCTCTCGGGCCTGGGAAGCGGCGGGTGGCTCCCGCTGCTGGCGGGCGAAGCGGTCTCCTTTCGGGGAGCGGACCTCTCGGCGCACCTGCGGGGCACCAGCGCCGTGCCTGTCCTCGACGCCAAGGGCTCGGTGGCGGAGCTTCGGCTGGAGGGGGCGCCGTTTCCCCTGGTGGGCTCCTTCGACCTGGGGTTCGCGGACCGGCGGCTCTCGGTTCGGGGGTTTCGCTGGGCGGGGGCGGGGGGCACCCTCCTGGAGGTCTCGGGGTCGCTTCCCCTGGACGCGTTTGGCGAGGACCTCCTGGCCCCAGGTCCGCTGGAACTGCGGGCGACGGCCCGGGTGCCGTCCCTCGACACCTTCACGGCCCTCCTTCCGGAGGGCGTTCGCCCCGGGGGCTCCGCCCACCTCGACCTCTCCCTGGAGGGCACCTGGGGCGACCCGGTGGCCGCCCTTTCCCTGAGCGCCTCCGAACTCACCCTGCCGGATCTCCCCTTCCCCGCGCCTCCGGGCCCCTTTGCCCTGGAAGCCCGAGTCTCTGCCTTGGGCCCCCGCCTCGCCCTGGAGACCCTGGAGGTCTCCTCCCCGGTCGTCCACCTGCAAGGGCAGGGGCGCTGGGACGACGCTCCCCTGCTGACCGAGGTCCTGCGGAGCGGCAGGGAGCTTCGCGGCCGGGTCTCGGCCGGCGGACGCCTCACCGTCTCCGAGCTCGGCTGGGCCCGGCGCGGCGTCGAGGCCCTGCGCCGGCTCGAGGGCCGGGCCACGGTAGACCTCGCGGTGGAGGGCACGCTGCCCGACCTCGCGGCCACGGGGTTCGTGCAGGTGCGCGACGGGGCGGTGCGGGCCGCCGGGGGAGCCCCACCCCTGGAGGAGCTGGAACTCGACGCCCGGCTCGATACCAAGGGGGTCACGGTGGAGGAGCTTCGAGCCCGGGTGGGCGGGGCCCCCCTGACCCTGGCGGGCCGCCTGGATCTGGCCACGCCGGCGGACGAAGCGGCCGAAGGCGGGCCCCAGGCCGACTTCCGGCTCCGGGGCGAGAACCTCCTCCTGGTCCGGGAAGAGGGGCTGCGGGTGCGGGCCGACGTGGACCTTTCGGTGGCGGGGCCTACGGAAGGGCTCCTGGTCTCGGGCCGGGTGGCCCTGACCGAGGGCCGCTACACCCGGCCGGTGGACTTCCTGGGGTTCCTGCGGGGATCCCGCAAGCCCTCGGCCCGCCAGGGCCTGGCCTTCTTCTCCTTCCCCGACCCGCCGCTTCGCGACGCCCGGTTCGACGTGGCGGTCACGGCCGCGGCGCCTTTCCAGATCCGGACCAACGTGGCCACGGGATCGCTCCGACCCTCGCTGCGGCTGACCGGAACGGGGGAGCTCCCGGTGCTCCTGGGCGAGATCTACCTGGACCCCATCCGGGTGCGCCTGCCGGCGGGCCGGCTCGACGTGGAGTCCGGGGTGGTGCGCTTCCTCGAGGAGGATCCGGACCGGCCGCTGCTCGACGCCTCCGCCGGCACCCGGATGATGGGATACGACATCTCCATGCAGGTCTCCGGCCCCTACGACAACCCGGTCGTGACCCTGTCCTCCGTGCCCCCCCTGCCCGACGAAGAACTCCTGCTCCTGCTCCTCGCCGGACGGCCCCCGGCCAGCGCCGGAGGCGACGCCGCCGCGCGCCAGAGCGGCCTGGCGGTGGCCACCTACCTTGGGCGGGGGCTCCTGGCGGGGCTCTTCGGCCCCGGCGACGGGGGAGACTCGGTGGCCGACCGCTTCGACCTCCTCATCGGGCAGGGGGTGAGCCGCACCGGGCAGGAGACCATCGAGGCCCAGTTCCGCCTGGCCGACGGGGTGGTCCGAAAGGACGACACCCTGTACCTGCGCGGAGAGCGAGACGTGTACGACGCCTTCAACGCGGGAGTGCGCATTGTCTTCCGGTTCCGGTAGGCACAGGGAGGGCCCCCATGGAACCACCCGTCCAGCTGCGGGGCGGTCCCTGCGCCGGCGGCAAGGGGCACCGGGGCTCCCGGTGGAAATCGAGATCGATATCGAAATCGACGCCGACTTCGATCGCGATTTCGATTGCGATTGCGATTTCGACCGGGGGAAACCCGGAGGGCCGTCGCACCTCGGCGCTCCGGGGCGCCTTCCGGTGAGGAGGGGCACTGGACCGTTTCGCCTCAAGCTCCTCATCGCGTTCGCCCTCGCCGCCGGGTTCGCCGGGGCGACCGCCGGGCCGTCCTCCGGCGCGGAGGAGACGGTTGTCCCGGAGCGCCCGGTCCCGGCCGTGCTGCGCTTCGAGGGAAACCGGGCCCTGGGGGAAGGGGCGCTGCGGCGGGCAGCGGAAGCGGAGCTCGACGAGAGCCGGGGAGAGCTGCGGCTCCACCACGCCGACGACGCCGCCTTCCAGATGGAGCTCGCCTACCGCAACGAGGGCTACGCCTTCGCCGAGGTGGCCTACGCCTACGAGGTTCGCGACGGCCGGCCCCACGTTATCTTCGAGGTGACGGAAGGGCCCCGGGTGATCCTGCGGACCGTGCAGATCGAGGGCAACCGCGCCTTCGACGCCGACACCCTGCGGGCCTTCTTCGGCCCCGAGCGGTCCTTCCTCGCAGGGGGCGGGCGCGTGTTCGTCGAGAGCCAGGCCAGGCGGGCCGTGGCGGAAATGCGGGACTTCTACTACGGGAGCGGGTACCTGGACGTGGAGGTCGAAGGGCCCGAGCTCGCCTTCTCGCAGGACCGGTCCCAGGTGGCGGCCACGGTGCGCATCCAGGAGGGACCCCGCCACGTGGTGCGCGACGTGGCCTTCCAGGGCGAGGTGCTGGCCGAGGCCGAGGGCGCCCTGGGGGAGGCGGCGGCGCAGTTCCTGGGGCAGGTCTACGTACCCCGGGTGCGGCTCACCCTCCAGAGCCGCATCCTCGAGATCTACGCCAACCGGGGCTACCCCGAGGTCCGGGCCGAGGTGACCGTCTCCCCCGGGGCGGCCCCTGGCGACCAGCTCCTCGCCGCCCGGATCGCCAGCGGGCCCCGGGTGACCGTGGCGGCCGTCGAGGTACAGGGAAACCGGAAGACCCGGGGGGCCTTCCTCCGCAACCGGCTGGCGTTCTCGCCGGGCGACCCCTACAGCCAGGAAAAGCTTCGCACCTCGTTTCGGAACCTCTACCGCACCGGGCTCTTCCGGCAGGTGGACCTGGAGCTGCGGGAGATCGAGGGCCCCGGGGAGCCCGGAGACCGGGCCCTGGTGCTCGCGGTCGAGGAGGCGCCCTCGATCGAGCTGTGGCTGGAGCCCGGCTGGGGTTCCTACGAGTACCTGCGCTTCCGGGCGGGCCTTGGGGAGAGAAACCTCTTCGGCACCGGGCGCTCGGGCCGGGTGGAGGCGGGGGTATCCGTGCGCAGCCGCGACGCCCTGGTGGGCCTCACCGACCCCTGGTTCTTCCGCTCCGAGATCACCGCCGACGTCCCCGTGTACTACCGCTGGCGCCGGGAGCCCTCCTTCGACCGGGAGGAGAAGGGCGTCGGGGTCACCCTGAGCCGCCCCCTGAGCCCCACCATCACGGCCGCGGCCTCCTACGACATGCGCCTCACCTCGCTCACCCACACCCGGGCCGACCCGGACATCGACGACTCGGCCAGCGGGTACGCCCTGGCCTCGGTGGGGCTCCAGGCCGCCCACGACACCCGGGACGACTTCTTCGTCCCCACCCGGGGCGGCAAGTCCACCCTGGGCGCCGAGGTGGCCGAGACCTATCTGGGAAGCGACCTCACGTACCTGCGCTTCACCGGGAGCACCCGCTGGTTTGCCTCCGTCACCGGGAGCACGGTGATCGGAGCGCGCTACCAGGCAGGCCTCATCCTGCCCACCGGGAGCCAGGTGGCGCTGCCGCTGGGTGAGCGCTTCTTCAACGGGGGCGAGAGCACCGTGCGCAGCTTCCAGGAGTCGGAGCTCGGGCCGGCAGACCCGGGCGGAGACCCCCTGGGAGGGCACGGCTACAACGTCCTCACCCTCGAGGTGCGCCAGCGCCTGCGCGGAAACCTCGCCGGCACCCTCTTCTGGGACTACGGCAACGTCTCCCCCAACCGCTCCCTCGAGCGGCGCACGGAGCCCTACGACAACCGTTCCGACCTCATCGCCGACACCTTGGACGACTTCTTCCGCGACTTCCGCTCCGGCGTGGGCGTCGGCCTCCAGTACCTCCTCCCCGTGGGCCCCGCCCGGCTCGACTTCGCCGTCAACCCCAGCCCCCGGGACCGGGAAGACCGCTGGGCGCTCCACTTCAGCGTGGGGATGGCGTTCTGAGGACCTTGGCCCGCAGTCACGCCGCAGTGATCCGGGTTCCCGGCGGGCCGCGCCCTGGAAGCGGCGTTCGCTCTGCCCGTTGCGGCGCGGCAAGCGCTCTTCTCGACTGGGGCGCCCTGTATCCGATCTGCTCGCCGTCCGGGTGGTCCCCGATCCAGCACGAGCCCGTCATCCAATCTGGAAGCACCGCATGGAGATCGAGGCGTTCTGGATGCCCTCGTGGGCAAACGCGAGGGGCTCGCCCGGCGCCTGGAGGGCGAGGACGTAGATCATGGGGAGGTAGTGGTCGAGGGTCGGCACGGCCAGGGGAGCGCCCCGGCCCAGGTTCTGGAAGGCGATCAGGTCCCGGTGGCTGCCGGCGAGCAGGCTCTCCTTGGCCCGCTCGTCGAACTCCGCCGCCCAGGGGTAGGGCTTGGCGTCCATGTCGCGAAAGTCGATGGCCGCCAGGTTGTGGACGATGTTGCCGCTCCCCACCACGAGCACTCCGCGCTCGCGCAGCTCGCCGAGCTCCCGGGCCAGGTCGTAGTGGTACTGGATCGGCTTGGGGTGCCAGTCGTTGAAGGAGTAGTCGAGGCTGAGCTGGAAGACCGGTACGTCGGCCGCGGGGAAGAGGCGGCGCAGCACCGACCAGGCCCCGTGGTCCAGGCCCCACTCCCGGTCGCAACGCACCGGGGCGCGGCCCACGAGCCGGGTCACGGCCTCGGCCTCCTCCGGGGCCCCGGGGCTGGGGTAGGTGAGCGCGTAGAGCTCTTCCGGGAACCCGTAGAAGTCGT
>JBFLZB010000057.1 GCA_040756475.1 Thermodesulfobacteriota bacterium | reverse complement strand
CGGGCCTCCAGGGGAAGCGGCCCGCCGCCCCACCGCAGGGCGCCCAGGCCCAGGCGGCTCTCCGCCCCGAAGCGCGCCGGCAGGAGGACCCGATCCGCCCCCTCCCCCGCCCCCGTCAAAGTCCGGCCCGCAGGGCCCAGCACCTCCCGGGAGAGCCAGGCCTCCGGTGCGGGGGCTCCCGCCGCCACCCGCCGCAGGGCGTAACGCTTCTCCAGGGCCACCTGGGCGGTCAGCCCCTGGGCGGAGGCCGTCTCCCCCCAGCCCAGGGACGCCCCGTCGGCCCGAAGGGTGGCCGCGGCCGCAAGCTCCGCGCCCCGCACCAGGGTGACCTCGATCCCGGCCTCCAGGGGCCCCTCGAAGACGGGAGCCGCACCCTCCGGCGCCCCGAGGCCGGCCAGGCGGGGCGCGCTGCCCACCCGCAGCCCCACCCGGCCCCGACCCCCCAGGAGGCCGAGCCACAGGGCGGGCGGGGCATCCGCACCCTGGCGCAGCCAGCGGTCGAGGCCGTCGAGTCGCAGCTCCGCGTCCTGGCGAAGGGCCAGGGGCTCCGCCTCGAAGAACTGGGAGACCTCCAGGGTCCCCTCGGGGCTCCGCCCGGCTTCGAAGCCGAGCCGCAGCCGCAGGGGCTCCCCCAGCTTCTCCTCCAGCCTCCCGAGCCCCGGGGCCTCGTCCAGCCACCCCACCGCGAGCTCCCCGCCGACCGCCGCCCGGCGGCCCCGGTCCTCCACCCGGAGGGAGAAGGGCCTGGGAGTCCCCACCCCTGCTACCGCAAGCCGCCCCTCCTCCAGGGGCAGCTCCGCCGACACGGCGTCCAGGGCCAGCGTGGCGCTGGCCCGGCCCAAAAAGGGCAGGGGGCTCTCCGACGCCCAGGTTCCGGGGTCCAGGAGGACCTCGCCCGCTTCCTCGGGGGCCGGGAGGCGGCCCTCCACCTCCCAGGAGGCCGAGAGGCGCCCCGCCACCGGCCCAGGGAGGAGGGCCGAAGGCACGGCGGCCGCGGCGCCCGCGAGGTCCAGGCGCGCGTCGCCCGCGGCCGAGAGCTCCTGGGCCCCCAGGTCCCGGGCGGAAGCCTGGAGCTGCACCGCGAGAAACGCCCCCGCGCCGGCCTCGGCCCGCAGGCCCTCCAGGTCTACCCGCAGGGGTGCGGAAGGCTCCGGCGCGGCCAGGCGCACCGCGTCCCAGGACGCCTCCAGGCGCAGGGGCACCGGCCCGGCGATCCCTTCGGGGAGCACGGCCTCGGCCCCCGCGGCCGCCACGGCCAGCCGGCCACCGGAGACCTCCGCCGTGGGGCCCGGGTCGAGGCGAAGGGACGCCCGAAGCTCCTGGCGCACCCCTTCCGCACCTCCCCGGCCCGGCGCCCGGGCGCCTCCCAGGGTGAGGACCTGCACGAGCTCCACCCGGCCCGAGACGCCGAAGAGGGCCCCCTCGGCGGGGCGCAGGCCCGACGCCTCCACCCTCAGCTCGGGCACGGCGAAGGCCTGGAGGACCGCTCCCTCCGGCCCCTCCAGGGCGAGCTCGGCCGCCTCGGCCCGGGCGCGCAGGGCCGCGGTCTCGGGAAAGCCCTCCCGGAGGGACGCGCCCAGGGAAACGAGCTCCAGGAGGAGGTCCCGGGCCCGAACGGTCTGGTCCCCGGAAGTCGCCCGCAGGTGCCCCAGGGCGACGGAAGCGCCTTCCACCTCGGCCCGCACGGGCTGAGGCGAGGGGGAAGGGGCGGGCGCAAGCAATGGTCCTGTCACGCGGGCCCGGCGCAGGCGGATGTCCACCGCGGGTCCCTGTGT
Source organism: Thermodesulfobacteriota bacterium (assembly GCA_040756475.1). Lineage (NCBI taxonomy): Bacteria > Pseudomonadati > Thermodesulfobacteriota > Thermodesulfobacteriota bacterium. The sequence goes on along the minus strand of JBFLZB010000057.1, from coordinate 23,202 downwards.
CGTTCCCCCCAGGGACCCCGAGGCCCCGCCCCCCTGCCCCTCGGCCGAGGCCAGCCGGAGGACGAGCCCGGTGAGGTCCGCCGCGACCTCGCCCCCGGGGCCCAGGGAAAAAGCCAGGGCTGCGCCCTCCTCCAGGCCGGAGAGCCGTCCCGTACCCGGGAGCTCCAGGGAGCCGACGGACAGGGCCTGGTGCAGCTCTCCCCGGGCCAGGGGGCCGTCCGGCCCCAGGCTGACGTCGGCGATCGAGCCCCGCAGCTCCTCGACCCGGAGCCCGGCGAGGCGAAGGGTCTGGGGCTCGGCGGCCTCCAGTTCCTCCAGGGCGAGGGAAACTCCGAAGGCGGCGCTCCGGGGGAGGAAGTCGCGAAGCGCCGCATCCAGCGTCTCGACGCCGAACCGAAAGCCCCTTCCCCGGGCCCTGGCCCCTGGAGCCGCGGCCTCGAACGCCCCCGCGGTCACCTCCAAGCCCTCCACCCGCAGGTCGTGGGCCAGGTCCTCGGCTCCCTGGGCCGGCACCGGTCCCCGAACCTCGGCCCGGGCCAGGCGGATCTGCCCGTCCTCCAGGCCCAGGGCCACCCCTTCCGGGAGGAAGTCGGCCCCAAGGGCCAGGAGCTCCTCCAGGGCGAGGACCGCCGGCCCCAGGGCGGCGTCGAAGCGGGCCCCGTCGGTGCCCAGGCCCTCGGCACGGGCACGCCAGGTGAGCCGCGTGCCCTCCTGGAGCGAGATTCGCCCTTCCTCCACCTCCGCGGTGCCCCGGGCGGGGTCGGCCCGGCCCCGGACCTCGGCCGCCACGTCCAGCGGCCCCACCCCCTTTCCGACGCCCAGGGGCTGGCCGGCCACGCGCAGGCCCGCTCCCTCCAGGGACACGCCGAAGACAAGGGGCTCCCCAGGACGGCCCCCGCCCCGAAGACTCGCCGTCACGGTGCCCGAAGCGTCCTGCGGGGCGAGGTCGGGGGGAAGGAAGGGCCCCGCTGCGTCCAGCACCCGGGCCACGTCCAGGCGCAGGTTGCCGTCGGCGCGGGCGGCTCCCAGGTCGGCGTCCACGGAGGCCTCCAAGCCCGGAAAGCGGACCCGCGCCCGCAGGGCCGCGGTTTCAGGGCTCGGGGCGCCGTCGGGCCCCCAGTAGCGTTCCACCGCCAGGTCCGCCCCGATCGCGAGGGGCTCTCCCCCATCCACGGCGAGGCTCCCGGAGAAGGCCGCGGTGAGGGGGGCCCCCAGGGCCGGCAAGTCCAGGCGCAGGGAAGCGTCTCCCAGGGCGGCCTCCCGGCCCGAGGACCGGTCCTCCACCTCCAGCCCGATCCCTTCCGCCCGCACCCGAACCGAGGTCTCCCGCAGGGGAGGCCCTGGGGCCGCCGGCTCCCGCCGAGGGGGGGGCGCCTCGGGCGGCCCGGAGGTTGGGGCTTCCCCGGCCAGGGCTTCCAGGTTGGTGCGCCCGGCGGCGTCGCGCACCACCCGCACCCGCAGGCCCGCCAGGGCGACGTCCAGGTGCAGGCGCGAGCGCAGGAGGGCCCAGGGGTCCACCCGGACCTCCAGGAGCTCGAGGCTCAGGAGGGGCCCGGGGGAGAACTCGGGCAGGTCGGCCACCCGGAGCTCCCGCAACAGGAGATGGCCCGACCAGCGCAGTCGCAGTTCCCCGAGCTCCACGGGCCTCCCCAGGGCGTCGCCGGCGCGAGGCAGCGCAACGGACCGGAACCACTGCGTCGAGAGGAGCCGGGGGAGGAAGGCGACCGCCGTCACGAAGACCAGGGCCAGGAGCGCCCCCGCCAGGAGCAGGCGGCGCAGCCAGCGCCGGCGACGGGGTGCCGGCGGCGGATCGGACGGTTCCCGAGGCGTAGCGGGACGTTCCGGGGGCATGGGGCCTTCGGTCCGCAAGGGGTCCAGGGTGGGGGCCGCGAGGCACCAGAATACCGGTCGGGGGGCGCCGTGCAAACCCTTCCCCGGCTCCCCTCCCAACCCTAGAGAGGCTTGGCCTCAGACCGTCGGAGCATGGGCGGGCCGGGGGCCTCCCCTCCGGCGCCTCAAAGTACATTCCAAATCGATAGCCACGTCGCCATCGATCGCCACTTGGATCTCGATCGGGTAGTCGCAGGGGCGCACGGCGTGCGCCCGCGAGGGGGGTATCGGTCGTCCCTCAGGGCGGGCGCACGCGGTGCGCCCCTACGAACGATGCCCCGCGGCCGCGTTGGCCTGGGTGGGCGGGCTTCTCCCCAGACGCACCGAAGCCCCGCACAGCGGGGCTTCGGTCATCGCCTTCCGGGAGGGTCTGACGTCAGGCGGCTGGGCGCTCTTCCGTGCCCGCGGGCGGAAGCACCCACCAGCGCCCCTTGTTCACCCAGATCACGCAGCCGCGGCTGTCGAGCTGCTGCCACGTCTCCCGATCGGGCACCTGGCCGGCTTCCACCTCCCGGCGCTCCCCCGTTCGTGCGACCCCATCCAGAACATCCTGAAACATCGCTACCGCCTGAGTACCCGACATCTGCTGCTCCCTTCGTTCCGTCCCGGCCGCCCCCCTGGGAGGCGCCCGGGCACTGAGTGTGGCTGCTCCCTCACCGCCGCGCGGCGATGAGGGGTGTGTCTCGGCCCGTGAACGTGAAAACTTTAGCAATCACCGGCGCCGGCCCCGCGCTCCCGTCTGCGGGAAGAGCAAGGGACGTGCCGCGACCCTCCCGGCGGGAGGGTCGGCGTCAACCGCCACGGCATTCGACTTTCCGGCCCCGAAGCGCCTGGGGCCGGACCCCGGGTGCCGATCCCGCAGGGGCAAAAGGCGCGGAACCTGTGGTCTGTGCGGGAAAAGGCGCACGCGGCAGGACCCGTGGGCCGTGGCGAAAAAACCCCGCCGGGGCGGGGCCTTCTCGCGCAGCAAGGCCAGGCGTCGCCTGGGTTCCTCTACTGGACGATGAACCGGTCCACCAGCTGGGGGGTGACCTCCCGCGCCCAGCCCAGGTCCCGGTTCTCCTTGAGCTCCACGTTGTGGCAGTACACGCAGGCCTCTTCCACCGTCATGTTGCGCGGGTACTTCACCCGGCCCAGGCGGAAGTCGGGCGGATCGTGGCGGCACTGGTCGCCGCGCCCCGCCACGTCCTGCGGCTCGTGGCACACGGTGCAGTCCGGCGGGGGTTGGCTGAAGTTGAACTTGTGGTCGTGGATGGAGTAGCGCTTGCCCGGCTCGGCCATGGTGGGCACGTGGCAGTCGTTGCACTCCGTCTTCTCCGGCCGGTGGCCGGAATGCTCGAGGAAGTTCTCGTAGCGGTACTTGTGGCAGGTGCCGCAGTACTCGCTCGACGTCATGTACCGCTCTTTCTGATGGCTCACGCCCCGGTCGAAACCGCAGACTTCGCAGGCGCGGTTGGTCGAATAGTACTTCGATTGGAAGAAGTACCACATGCGCGTGCGCTCCCGAAAATCCATGGTACCCCAGTACCATGCCTTGCTCTTTGGTTTGGGCATGAAGAAGTCGCTGAAGAAGTTGGCGAGGTCGTCGCCCGGGATGTACCCGACGGGGAACGGGTAGATGTTGGTGGTCGTCTCCATCCCGTCGGTGTGGCAGGCCATGCAGACCATCATGGCCCGGTCGGGGGGAAGGTTGGAGGGGTTGACGATGGCCGTGAGCCGCCCGCCGGTCTTCACGTGCTGCTCGCCGGGTCCGTGGCACGACTCGCAGCCCACGCCGGGCTCGAAGAAGCTCTCCGTGGCGGGGTCGAATCCCACGGTGTGGCAGCCGTCACAGTGGACGTTGTAGGGCTGCTCCATCCAGTTCCAGATGCTGTAGGGCTCCCAGCGCCGTTCGGGGATGTTCCAGTACTTGGGGAGGACGTAGAGAACCCCGTTGATTCGGGTGAGGTACTTCTGCACCCAGTGGCTCCCCACCGAATAGAGGATCTCGTCCCGGTCGAAGGGGATGTCGTCGTTGAAGTCGGTGGCGAGGATGGCGAAGGGATCGCGCACCGCGTCCACCAGCATGCGCGCGTGGGGCGTGAGCCGCCACTGGGCGAATACCTCGGGGTGGCAGGAGGCGCAGGCGTCGCTCCCGGCGTAGCCCGGCAGGCCGCCGAACTCGGCCCGGGCCGGACCCCTGTCGGACCAGAGCAGACTGACGACCAGGAACAGGGCCAGGGCGGGCGCCCACGGGACGAGGCGTCTCACGCGATTTCTCCTTGGAGTTCCAAAGGGGTGAAACAGGAACCGTTCCACGTCTCGTGCGAGGATACACAAATCATGCCGCCGCGGCCAGCACAACCGGCGGGCCGGGGAGCTCGCGGGGGAGGCAGCCTGGCCGCGGGGACTGGGGGAAAAGATCGGCCGTTTCGCCGGGAAACTCAAGGGTTCCCCCGACAAAGAGAGCAGGGGGGAGGTTCCCCGAGAATCCACCACCAAGATTTTTGGGGCGGGGTCCGGGAGCCCCGGAGCGCAGCCCCGTGCCGCCTCGACCGATCCGCCGCAGCCCGAGCGAAACCGGTGAGGCTCGGCGCACCTTCTCCCTCGCAGACGCGCCCTTCTACCGTCGCGGATTGCGGGGAGGAGCGCCGGGGCTCCCGGACCCCGCTCGCCACCCAGGCGGTGGACCCTGGTTCCTCCTCCCCCCTTGCTTCACGGCCGGCGGGCGGCGGCTCAGACTTCCACGGGGATCTGCCGGGGCTTTGCCTTCTCGGCCTTGTGGAGGTCGAGGCGCAGCACCCCGTTCTTCAGGGCTGCCCGAATCTTCTGGGGGTCGATGGCCTCGGTGACTCGAAACTGCCGGAAGAAGGGCACCAGGGCGAATTCTCTCCGGACCAGGTTGCCGGGGGTGTCGCGCCGGATGCGTCCCTCGATGGTGAGGATTCCCTGCTCCACCTGGACCGAGAGCCCGTCCTTGTCCACCCCCGGAAGATCCGCGAGCACCACCAGCCGGTCCTCCTCCTCGTAGATGTCCACCGCCGGCAGGGCGTAGCGGTCGGGCTGCCGGGTCACTTCCTGGGCCGAGCTCATCTCTGCACCGCGCTCCGGCACGGTCTTCTCGATGTTGTTCATGGCTCACCTCCTCACGCCAGCTCGATCTCGATGCGCCGGGGCTTGGCCTGCTCCGCCTTGGGCAGGGTCACCCGCAGGATGCCGTCCGCGTACGCCGCCTTCACCTTCTCCGGGTCCAGGTCTGCGGGCAGCTCCACCGCCCGCACGAACCGGCCCGCGGAACGCTCGCTCCGGTGGAAGGCCTCGGGGCGTACCCCTTCCGGGGCCTTCTTCTCGCCGGAGATGGTGAGGATGTTCTCCTTGACGCTCAGGTCCAGGGTGGCCGGATCGACGCCCGGGGCCAGGGCCTCCACGACGTACCCGTCCTGGCCTTCGGCGATGTTGACTCTGGGGTACTGGCGCGCCGACGTGCCCGGAAGGAAGCCCAGGGTCCAGGTCCGAGCCGGGGCGGCCGACTCGAAGATCCGGTCCATTTCTGCCCGCAGTCTCTCCAGTTCTCGGTAGGGATCCCATGTCGCCATGTCTGTCTCCTTTCCTCCGCCGGGGGGGTGGAACGACGTGGTTCTTCAAGGCGGGGCGTAACCTAAATCCGTGGTACCGGGTTGGCAAGCCGGCGGGGCGCGTGGGACAATCCGACCCCTGCCCACCCGAGGAGCCCCATGACCGCCGTTCCCTATACCTACCTTCGCACGCCGCCAGAGCTCGCGGCCTACCTGGCTGCCCTGCGGGACGAGCCGCTCGTTGCCCTGGATTTCGAGGCGGACAGCCTGCACAGCTACCGGGAGAAGGTCTGCCTCGCCCAGGTTTCCACTCCGGCCGGCAACACCGTGCTCGACGCCCTGGCCGGAGACCGGGTCCTGGAGGGCTTGGGCCCGGTGCTGGCAGACCCCGGGATCCGCAAGGTCTTCCACGGGGGCGACTACGACGTGCGGCTCCTCAAGAGAGGGTACGGTTTTGCCGTGCGCAACCTCTTCGACACGATGATCGCCGCGCAGCTGGTCGGGCGGCAGCGGGTGGGGCTTGCGGCGCTGCTGGAGGAGGAGTTCGAGGTGGCTCTCGACAAGAAGTATCAGCGGGCCGACTGGTCGGAGCGGCCCCTGGGTCCCGAGCTCCTGGCTTACGCGGCCCTGGATACGGCCTACCTTCTGGCCTTGGCGGAAAGGCTGAACGCGGAGTTGGCGCGGCTCGGGCGCCGGGAGTGGGCGGCCGAGGAGTTTCGACTCCTGGAGGCGGTCGAGCCCGGCCCCGAGCGGGGTCCCTGGTGCCTGGACGTGAAGGGGGCGGGGCGCTTCACGCCCCGGCAGCTCGCGGTGCTCCAGGCCCTGTTGGAAGTGCGCGAGGCGGAAGCGCGCCAGCGGGACCGCCCACCCTTCAAGGTCCTCTCTGCAGAGGTGCTCCTGGCCTGGGCTCAGAAGCCCCCCGCTTCGCGCCGGGAGGTGCTGGAAACCCCCCGGGCCGGAGCCGGCGTGCTCCAGCGCCTGGCCGGCGAGATCCTGGCTGCCGTGGAGCGGGCGCTGGCTCTCCCGGACGACGCGTGCCCGCGCCCATCCTTTTCTCCCCGTCCGCCCCTGGACGCGGCCCAGGAAAAGCGCCTGAAGGGTCTCAAAAAGGTCCGCGCCGAGGCGTCGGCCCGGCTCGGGATCGAACCGGGCCTCCTGGTCAACTCCGCCACCCTGGAGCGCCTGGCGCGCTTGCCCCCCGAGGAGGCCGCCGGGACCCTGCCGGGCCAGCTCAAGGCGTGGCAGGAGGAGGCCGTCGGGGAGGCGCTGCGTGGGGTTCTGGCCGGGTAAGGGTCCACCGACCCAATCCTCCCCGGGCCACTGCGCGAGCTTTTCGTCCCAATGGACGCGGCACGGGAGCGCCGCCCCGGGCCTGTTGCCGCGCAGGCGTCCTGACCCCGGAGGCTCGTGCCCTCCCCAATTCACCACCTCTTTTCGGGGCAGGGTCCGGGAGCCCCGGAGCGTAGCCCCGTACCGTATCGACCGGTCCGCCACAGACAGCGGAAACCGACAAAGCTCGGCGTGTGCCGGTTCCGCGAAGGGCTCGCCGTCCAATGAGCGCGGACTGCGGGGCGGTCGCTCCCGCCCCTCCTGGGCTCCGCGACATTCGCCCTTCCTGGTCACCGGAGCGTAGGGGCTCCCGGACCCCGCTTGCCGCCCAGGTGGTGGATCATGGCCTCCCGGCGCCGTTGACACGACGACGGCCCGCGGTACCGTTCGGGCACGGACGGAAAGGAGGTGCCCGATGGTACGCGTGCTGATCGAGAGGCGGATTTCCGAGGGGTTGATGGGGGACTTCCAACAGGCGCTGCGGCGCACGCGCCTGGTGGCGGTGCAGAAACCGGGATACCTCTCGGGAGAGTCCTGGCGCGACGCCGACGACCCCAACCGCTACGTGGTCATCTCCACGTGGACGTCCCGGCAGGCATGGGACGCCTGGGCCGCTTCGGATGCTCGCCGGGTCGCCATGGGGGAGATCCGCCCCATGCTCCAGGAGCCGGAGAGGATCACGGTCCTCGAGCCGGTGTGAGGCCGCCAGCGGCCGATCGGATCCTTACGCCCGGTCGGCCCTGCCCGAGGCCCCCTTCTCCCACCCGCGCTCCAACCCGTGGCAGAAGGCCCGAAGGCTCTCGGCCAGACTGCGAGGGTTGTATCCGCCTTCGAGGACCCCGAAGGCGTGCCCCCCCAGGGCGCGGGCGCGGATGCCCACCCGAAGGCCGATGAGCTCGTAGTCTTCGGTGTGGAGCAAGCCCCCCCAGTCGAGGCTGTGGTGGTCGAACCCCGCGGAGACCGCGATCCAGTCCCCCGCGAACTCCTCCAGGGCTTCGATCACCTGGCGCAGGTACTCCTGTCGGGACGGCGCGCCGGGGTTGACGATCCGCACCCACCCCTCGCCTCCCAGGACATCGGCGGTGCCGTCGCCGAAGTGGACGTCCACGTCGAGCACCAGGGCCTGCTGCACCCGGCCGGCCGCCCAGCGCTCGGCCAGAGCCACGGCCAGGTTGTTCAGATGGCAGAAGCCCCAGGCCCGGTCCCGGGAGGCGTGATGTCCGGGGGGGCGCACCAGGGCGAAGGAAGGCGCCTCCTGGGCGAGCCGGGCGGCGAGGATCGCGCCTCCGGCGGCCAGCGCGGCGGCCGCGTAGAGCCCCTCCCGGCGCACCTCCTCCAGGTGCCGGCGGGTGTGGCACCGCAGGAGGTCCTCCTCGCGGGCGGGCACGGGCTCCACCCACTCGGCCCAGCCGGCGAGTGCTTCCACGGCCGGGTCGAGCCGGCCCAGGGCCGCCGCCGGGTCGGTGTCGTACGGTTCTCGGAGCTTCTCGCTCCAGACGATTTTCACAGCGCCCCCTTACCTAGAACGCCCCGAACGCCGTCCCGAGGACGACCACCACCAGGGCCAGAATGGGGACGGCGTTCCGGATGGCCGGGGTGCCCGGCAGGGCCGTCATGGTGAAGGTGCCGGCTGATGGCCTTCCAGAACCCCTCGAGGGCCTCCTGGGCGCCGCGCCGCCCGCCCCTCTCCAGGCCGTCGGCGGTCACCACGGCGTTCATGGCCCCCGGCGCTCGTGCCGCTGATTCCCTCGATGGCGACCCGCCCGTCCTCCAGAAAGCGGTCGAGCACGCCCCAGGTGAAGGCGCCGTGGGCGCCCCCGCCCTGGAGCGCCAGGGCGATCTTTTTTTCGTTCCCGCGGTGCATGGAGTGGCTCCCTATCCGGCCTTGCTCTTGTCCAAATCGAAATCGGGGCTATATCGGTCCCGATTTCGATACCGATACCGATACGGATTCCAGGCTTACCTCCCGCCACGGCTCACGAGGAGCTCCAGGTCCTCCAGGAGGGCCTGGAGGTCTTCTTCGTGCTCTACTTCCTGCTCCAGGATCGTCATCACCAGGTTGTAGGTGACGATGTCCTTGCCCGCCACGATCTTGAGCAGGGCGTCGTAGGTGCTGATGGCGCACTGCTCGCCCTCGATGTTCTGCTCCAGGATGGTCTTCACGTACTCGTCGTCGGGGGGCAGGTACCCGCACCCCGACCACTCGTACCACAGGCGGGGCTCGGTCACGGGCTTGCCGCCGAGCTGGATGATCCGGTTGGCCACGAGCTCGGCGTGGGCCAGCTCTTCGGTGGCGTGCTGCAAGAGCTCGGCGGCCACGGCGTCCTTCATGGGCCCCTTCACGACCTTGGCCCCCAGCCAGTACTGGTAGTAGGCGAACCACTCGTCTGCAAAGGCCTTGTTCAAGAGCTTGAGCAGTTCTCCGACGTCCACGCCGACAATTTCCCTTCCGCGCGTTCCCATGGCTCCTCCTGTGGTGCGCCCGTTTCAGGCGGCAAGTGAGTGCAACCGCACCACCATACCCGATAGCGGCGCCGCCGCCAGAGCGGGCGGGCTCCTTTCCCCCTTCGGATCGGGGTCTCGATCGGGATCGCGATCGATATCGACCGGGGTTCGTTCTCGGGATCGGCCCGGACCGGTTGCCCCTGGGGGGGTTTCAGGCAGGGGAGGGCTCGACGGTGAGGAGGTGGCGCTTGGCGACCCAGGCGAGGCCCTGGGGTTCCTGGAGCCGCACCCAGGGATCGGGGGTGTTGAGGAGGTCCGAGAGGCGGTCCCCGGCGCCGGTCTCCCCCAGCACCAGCCCCTCGAGGCCGTGGCCTCCGTTCAAACGAAGGCGCGCGGGGAGGCGCACGAGGAGGTCCGAGGAATCCGCCGGTCCGCCCACCCGCACCGCGGCCACGGCGGCCTTGCCCACCAGGGCGAAGGTTCCGGCGGCCAGACGAAAGGGGAGCAGGGGCTCGGGCTCGTCCAGGAGCTCTCCCGGGCTCTGGGGCCCGGCGTGCCGGGGGGAAAACGGGGCGAGGTAGAGCGTGCCCCGGAGCACGGAGCCGTCCGCCAGGAGGAGCGCGGCCGGGGCGGCGGTCTTTTCGACCCAGAGCTCGCTCACGCCGATCCCTCCGGGGGCTCGGGCAGGTACTTGGCGAAGCGCTCCTTGTCCACGGCCTTGTCGTAGGCTTCCCGTGGGTCGATGAGCTTCTTCTCCAGGAGCTCGGCGATGGTGCCGTCCAGGGACTGCATGCCGAGCTTCTTCCCGGTCTGGATGGCGGAGGGAATCTGGTAGGTCTTGCCCTCGCGGATGAGGTTGGCTATGGCGGCGGTGACGATCATCACCTCCAGGGCGGCGATGCGCCCCGAGCCGTCGGCCCGGCGAAAGAGGTTCTGGGCCACCACGGCCTTGAGGCTGTCGGCCAGGGTCGAGCGGATCTGGGGCTGCTCCTCGGCCGTGAAGACCTCCACCACCCGGTCCACGGTCTTGGGGGCGTTCTGGGTGTGGAGGGTGCCGAAGACCAGGTGCCCGGTGGCGGCGGCCTCGATGGCCAGGGCCACGGTCTGCTTGTCGCGCATCTCCCCCACCAGGATCACGTCCGGGTCCTCCCGCAGCGCCGCCCGCAGCGCGGCTGCGAAGCTGCGGGTGTGGGTGCCCACCTCCCGGTGGCTCACCAGGCCCCCCTTGCTCTCGTGGACGAACTCCACCGGATCTTCGATGGTGAGGATGTTGTCTTTTCGGTTGCGGTTGGCTTCGTCCACGATGGCGGCCAGGGTGGTGGACTTTCCCGAGCCCGTGGGGCCGGTCACGAGCACCAGGCCCTTGCGCAGGTAGGCGAGCTTGCGCACCGCGTCGGGCAGGCCGAGATCCGCGCAGGAGAGGATCTTGGAGGGGATGAGCCGGAACACCGCCGCCGCCCCGTGCTTCTGGCGAAAGTAGTTGGCCCGGAACCGGGCCACTCCTTCGAGCTCGTAGGCGAAGTCCAGGTCGCCGGTCTCTTCGTAGGCGGCCCACGCGTCGGGGGGCGCGAGCTCGCGCAGGAGCTCCCGCAGGCCCGCGTCGGTCAGGGGCTCGGCCTTGAGCTTCTTGAGCTCTCCGTGGAGGCGCATGGCCGGGAGGTTGCCGGCCACCAGGTGCAGGTCCGATGCGCCCTGCTGGTGCATGGCGCGAAAGTAGGCGTCGAGCTTGGGCATGGGGCTCCGGGGGCGCGGGGCGGGGTGTCGAGTCCCCCCGAAGATCGGCCGCAGGGGTGCAGCACTTGAGGTACGCGCCTGCGCCCCCCTGCCCCTACAGCCGGCTCCAGCCCTCCCGCTCCACCACCTCGGTGGGCAGCCCCATCTCGGCGAGCTTGGCCAGGAAGGGGTCGGGGTCGAATTGCTCCATATGGAAGACCCCGGCCCCCCGCCACTTGCCGGTGACCATCAGGATGGCTCCCACGGCGGCGGGCACGCCGGTGGTGTAGCTGATGGCCTGGGAGTTGGTCTCGCGGTAGGCCTCTTCGTGGTCGCAAATGTTGTAGATGTAGACCTCGCGCATGACTTTGTCTTTGAGCCCCCGGGCCACCACCCCGATGCAGGTCTTGCCCTTGGTGAGGGCCCCCAGGCTCCCCGGGTCGGGGAGCACCGCCTTGAGGAACTGGAGGGGGACGATCTCCCTGCCCTCGTACAAGACCGGGTCGATGCGGGTCATCCCCACGTTCTGGAGCACCTCCAGGTGCTTCAAGTAGTTGTCGGAAAAGGTCATCCAGAACTGGGCCTTGTGAATGGTGGGGAAGTTCTTGACCAGGCTTTCGAGCTCCTCGTGGTACATGCGGTAGATGGCCATGGGCCCGATGCCGCCCGGAAAGTCGTAGGTGCGCTTGGTCTGGAGCGCCGGGGTCTCGACCCACTCCCCGTTCTCCCAGTGGCGGCAGGGAGCCGTGACCTCCCGGATGTTGATCTCGGGGTTGAAGTTGGTGGCGAAGGGCTGGCCGTGGCTGCCGGCGTTGGCGTCGATGATGTCGAGCTCGTGGATCTCGTCCAGGTACCGCTTGGCCGCGAGCGCGGTGTACACGTTGGTGACGCCCGGGTCGAAGCCGCTCCCGAGGAGCGCCATGAGCCCCTTCTCCCGGAACCGGTCGTGGTAGGCCCACTGCCACTTGTACTCGAACCTCGCCGTGTCCCGGGGCTCGTAGTTGGCCGTGTCCAGGTAGTCCACCCCGGCGGCGAGGCAGGCGTTCATGATGGCGAGATCCTGGTAGGGAAGCGCCACGTTGAGCACCAGGTCCGGCTGCTCGGCCCGCAGGAGCGCCGTGAGCGCCGGCACGTCCTCCGCGTCCACCTGGGCGGTGCGGATGGGGAAGTGGGGGATCTCGGCCGCGATGGCGTCGCACTTGGCTTTCGTCCGGGAGGCCAGGGTGATGGCCGTGAACACGTCCCGGGCCTGGGCGCACTTGTGGGCCACCACCCGCCCCACCCCGCCCGCTCCGATGATCAGCACCTTGCTCATGTCTCCACCTCTCTCGGTCACAGAAGCGCTCTGCCACGCGCCCCAGGAACGGCCTCGGCCGCCAACGGGCTCTTCGTCGCAATCGGTATCGCTATCGGTATCGGGGTCGAAATCGAAATCGGGGTCGAAAGCCGATACCGATAGCGAACCCGATTCTTCCTGCCCCTACCCCCCGTTGCCGTCGGAGCCGTAGTAGGTGTAGCCGCGCATCCCCGCTTCGTAGGCTGCGGTGAGCGTGCGGCGCTGGTGGCCGTTGATGAGGCCTTCGCGCACGGCCCGCTCGGCTTTCTCCCGGAAGCGGTTCATGAGCTCCCGGGGGTCGTACTCCACGTAGGAGAGCACGTCGCCCACCGAGTCGCCGTCGAGCTCGCGCACGTACTCGATCTCGCCGTTGTCCCCCATGCGCACGCTGGCCACGTTGGTGTCGCCGATGAGGTTGTGCAGGTCCCCCAGGGTCTCCTGGTAGGCCCCCACCAGGAACACCCCCACCAGGTACTCCTCGCCGTTCTTGAGGGCGTGCAGCGGCAGGGTGCGGGCCACGTCCTGGAGGTCGATGAACCGGTCGATCTTCCCGTCGCTGTCGCAAGTGATGTCCGAGATGATGGCCTGGCGCGTGGGGGGCTCGTCGAGCCGGTGGATGGGCATGACCGGGAGGATCTGGTCGATGGCCCACACGTCGGGCAGGGACTGGAAGACGCTCATGTTGCCGTAGTAGATGTCGCTCATGGCCTCGGCCAGGCCCTCGAAATCGTCGGGCACGTAGCGCATGCCGCCGAGCACCCGCTGGATGCGCTGCATGGCGTACCAGAAGATCCGCTCCACCAGCGCACGCTCCCGGATGCTCATCTGGCCGCGCTTGAAGAGCTCGCGGGCCTCGTCGCGGTAGTAGATGGCGTCGTGGTAGACCTCCTGGAGGTTCTTTTCCCGCACGTTGGCCGCGGCCTCGTGGATGTTCTGGGTGATGGACGCCGCCTCCTCGGGGATCTCGGGCAGGGATTCGTCGCCCGAAAAGCGGCTCGCGTCGAGCACGTTGAAGATGAGCACCGAGTAGTAGGCCACCGTGGCCCGCCCCGACTCGGTGACGATGGTGGGGTGGGGGGTGCCCGTCTCGTCCATGATCTCCTGGACCACCTCCACCACGTCGCGGCAGTACTCGTCCAGGGAGTAGTTGCAGCTCGACGAGAAGTTGGTGTGGGAGCCGTCGTAGTCCACCGCCAGCCCCCCGCCCAGGTCGAGCATCCCCATGGGGGCGCCCTCCTGGATGAGCCCCACGTAGGTGCGGCACGCCTCCATGAGCCCCGTGCGGATCTGGCGGATGTTGGGGATCTGGGACCCCAGGTGGTAGTGGAGGAGCTGGAGGCAGTCGAGCATGCCCTCGGCCTTGAGCAGATCCACCACCTCGATCACCTGGGACGAGCTCAGCCCGAACACGCTGCGGTCCCCCCCCGACTCCTTCCAGTGGCCGCTCGCGGAGGTCGAGAGCTTGATGCGCACCCCGATCACCGGCCGGACACCCATTTCCCGTGAGAGGCGCAGCACCACCGGGAGCTCGTTCAAGGTTTCCACCACGCACACGCAGTTCAGCCCCACCATGCGCGCGTGGAGGACCAGGCGCAGGAAGTGCTCGTCCTTGTACCCGTTGCAGATGAGCAGAGCCTCCGGGTCGTCCAGGTAGGCCATCGCGGCAATGAGCTCGGCCTTGCTTCCGGCCTCGAGCCCGTGGTGGTAGCGCTTGCCGAAGGTGGTGATCTCCTCGATGACCTGCTGCTGCTGGTTCACCTTGATGGGGAAGACCCCCCGGAAGCCGCCCTGGTACCCGTAGTTCTTCATGGTGGCGGCGAAGGTCTTGTTCAGGAGCCGGATCCGCGAGGCCAGGATGTCCTCGAACCGCAGGAGCACGGGCAGATCCTGCCCGCGCTCCCGCAGCCCGCGGACGATCTGCAAGAGGCTCGCCGAGGCGTCGGGCCGCGAGGCGTCGGGGCACACGCAGACCTCTCCGGCCGGGTTGATCCTGAAATACCCGGCCCCCCAGTTGTCGATGCCGTAGAGGTCCCGGGCCTTGGCCACGGTCCACTTGTCGTAGAGCTGCTCCAGGGTCTTCGATTTCATCTCGGTCGTCTGCCGCCTCCCCTGTTCCTGTGCTCCACCGGACCGCCGGGCCCGGCCACTGCCCCGCGTCCGTGGGCGGGGGTAGGCTGGATACTCTGGAACCTCCCGGTTGTCAACCGTTTGCCGTTCCGTCCCAGCGTTTGCCGCGTGGCCCCACGACCTCCTGGGTGGTTTGCCGCGCCGCCCCGCGCTCCTTTCCGGTGCCCTGGGCAGGGGCTATCATGGGCGTCGCCCCTCTCGCCCGAGACCCTCCCGACGACGAGGCCGCCGAGGCATGAGATCACTTCAGCCCCACCAGACCATCGTGCTCGGATACCTTCTCGCCGCCGGCGCCTGGATCGCTCTTTCCGACCTGGCGGTGGCCCTCATCGCCGCGTCTCCGGCCACCGTCGGCTTGCTCCAGACCATGAAGGGATGGGGTTTCGTCCTCGCCACGGGGAGCGTGCTGTATTGGCTCCTGCGGCAGCACCGTGCCGAGCAGGAGCGCGCCACCCGAGCGCGGGAGGCCGGGCTGAGAAGCGCGAACCGGGAACTGGAGCGGCGCGTCCGCGAGCGCACGGCCGAACTCGAGAGCTTCGTCCACTCCGTGACCCACGACCTGCGGGCCCCTCTTCGGGCCATGGAGGGGTTTGCCCAGGCGCTCGTCGAGGACTGCGGCGCGCAGCTCGACGACGCGGGCCGGGAGTATGCCCGCCGCATCGCCGCTTCGGCCAGCACCATGGACGCCCTGATCCGCGAGCTCCTGGACTACAGCCGACTCTCCCGGGAAGACGTGCGGCCCGAGGAGCTTCCCCTGGGCGCGGTCCTGCGGGCGGCGGTGGCCAAACGCGAAGACGAAATCCGCCAACGGGGAGCCACGGTGGAAATCGCGGAACCCCTGCCCGCGGTGCGGGCGCCCGGCGCGCTGCTCCTGCGGGTGGTGACGAACCTCCTGGACAACGCGCTGAAGTTCGTGGCCCCCGGAACCGTGCCCCGGGTCCGGGTGTGGGCCCTGGCGGAGGGCGGCCGGGTGCGCCTATGGATCGCCGACAACGGCATCGGCGTCCCGCCGGAGCACCGGGAGCGCATCTTCCGCGTCTTCGAGCGCCTCCACGGGGTCGAGACTTACCCCGGCCTGGGCATGGGGCTGGCCTACGTGCAGAAAGCCGTGGAGCGCATGGGGGGAACGGCGGGGATGGAGCCCGAGCCCGGCGGAGGGAGCCGGTTCTGGCTGGAGGTGCCCGGGAGTCCGCCGGGGAACGCGGGGGTTTCCAGCCCAATGGCAGAAAGCGGGAGCCGTCCGTCGTGAGTGCCCGGGAGCCAGACCCGATCCCCCAGGGGCTGCGCCGCACCCAGCGGGCGCTGGCCGGGGCCCTGTTCCTGTGCGTCGCCCTCGCGGCGCTGCTCCTGGGCCGGGAGTTCGCCTCCTGGCGGGAGGCGGCGGAGCGGGAGCTGATCCGGCTGGCCGCGCAGGTCCAGCGGGAGACGGAGAACTACTTCACCGGCTACGAGGAGCTCTTCCTTGCCCTAGCGGAGACCGAGTGCGTCCGCCGGCGCCACGGCCCCGAGTGCAGCGCCCTGTTTGCCCGCCTCCAGCGCCTCCTTCCCCATGCCGTGAACATCGCCGCGGTGGAGGCCGACGGGAGGTTCTTCGCGTCGGGCAGGCCCTTTGGGGCCGCCGGGCCCCCGGACGTCGGGGAGCTGCCGTTCTTCCGGGCCCTGGCGGCGGGGGCCCCCCGGTACGTCATGGACCCCCACACCGGTCCCGTCAGCGCAGAGGAGGTCATCGGCCTCGTGGTCCCCCTGCGCCCCCCGCCGGCGGGGGACGGCAGCGAGGTGCCTGCCGGCTTCGGCGGCCTCATCGGCACGTCGATCCGGCTTTCCGAGCTCTCTGCCGCGTGGTCGGCGGTGTCGGTCCCTCCCGGACTCTCCGTAGCGGTGGCGGATCGCCGGGGCCGCATCCTGTATGCCTCGCGGGGGTCTCCCCTCGTTGCCGGCACCGCGCTCTCTCAGGTGCCGGGCCTGGAATCCCTCGCCCTGGGCAAGGCCGGAGGGGCCCGCGTCCGGCTCGGGGAGCACGACCTCGCCGTGCGGGCCGCCCCGGTGGACATCGCCGAGTGGCTCGTGCTCGCCATCGGAGCGCCCGGGGACAGCCTGGGGGCGTATCTGCGACACACGCCCCTGGTCTGGCAGATGGGCGTCCCCATCGCACTTCTCGCCCTCCTGGGAGTCCTTTTCTCCTGGCGCGAGGTCCGGGCCTACCGCGCCCTGGCCGCCAGCGAAGCCGAGCTCCGGCGGCACCGGGACGACCTGGAGGCCTTCGCCTACACCGTCGCCCACGATCTGCGGGCGCCCCTTCGGGCCATGAGCGGCTTCGCCCAGGCCCTGCGCGAGGACTTCGGGGATCGGCTCGGGGAGGAAGGGCGCGACTACGCGGGGCGCGTGGTGGAAGGGGCGAGGCGCATGGACGCGCTGGTGGAGGATCTCTTGCAGTACAGCCGGCTGGCGCGGGCAGACCTCTCGGCCGCCCCCGTGGACTTGGGGGGTGCGGTGCAAGCGGCTGTGGCGGACGCCGCGCCCCTCGGGCAGCGCGGGTTCGTGACGGTAGAGGGCCCGTTTCCTTCCATTCTCGCCCACGAGGCCGCCTTGCGCCAGGTCATCGCCAATCTCGTCTCCAATGCCCTCAAGTTCGTCCCCCCGGATCGGGAGCCCCGGGTGAGGGTGCGGGGAGAGGAACGGGACAGCCGGGTGCGCCTGTGGGTGGAGGACAACGGCATCGGCATCGCCTCCGAGCACCGGGAGCGCATCTTCCGCGTCTTCGAGCGCCTCCACCGCGCCGAGGAGTACCCCGGCACCGGCATCGGCCTGGCCATCGTCGAGCGGGCCATCGTGCGGATGGGAGGAGCGGTGGGGGTCGAGTCCGAGCCCGGCCAGGGGAGCCGGTTCTGGGTGGAGCTGCCCGGGGCATGAACTGTCCCGCCCCCAGCGACGCGCCGGCACCGCCAATCGACGTCGCCGTCGATCACGGGTGGAGGGTGAGCGGAAGCACCTCTAGAATCGCGCGACAAATGCCATCGGCTGCCGCGACTGCATCACCGTAGTCCTCAGCGGATGGCTCCATCACGTCCCCTGGATAGCGGAACGCAATGGCGTAAGGGGTGAGGCGATCCGCGGCATCGAGCCAGACCTTCAGGCGGGGCTCCAACGAGGCGGCCAGGGCCATGAGGAGGCGGACGTCGTGGGTCTTGTCAAATCGCCGGTCCCGCCAGGTGAGATAGGCCTTCACCGCCTTCTCGGCGGCCTGCTGGCAGTGATAGACGGCGGTGTCGAAAAAGGGTTCGGGTCCCTCGGCGAGTCGCTGCGCAGCAGCCAGGTCACGCAGGGCCTTGCTCAGCCACCCTCGCACGAGCTGCCCCTTGGCGTCGGCCATAGAGGACTCTCCCACGTTCCAGCGCCTCACACTCCAAGGATGCATGCACGTGCCGGTAGCGATCCATCTCGGCTTGCGTGCGGACCAGCACATCGACCGGGATCTCCACGCCGCGCAGGCTCCGATAGGCCTCGGCTGCCCGCCGGTGAGGCGGCGCGTCGCTCTCGTGGACGATGACCAGCAGGTCCACGTCGCTATCTTCCCCGGGCTCCCCCCACGCGTGAGAGCCGAACAAGATGATCCTTTCGGGGCGGAAGCGCTCGACCAGCCGTCGTGTCACGTGTCGCAAAACCACCGGATCGATCCGTTTCACCTCTAGTTCCTTTCCTGATTCGTTGCGTACGCGAGAACCGCTTCTTCTCCAGCTCGGCTTCCCGTAGTCCGTTCATCCCCGTGCTCTCCTGGCGGGCCTGCCTGCCGCGCCGTTCGCCCTCGTCGCTGCCGCCGACACCATATTGCCCACGCAAGACCCGGCCGTCAAAAGCGAAGGTCGCCCTCGCCCGATGCGGCCGGGCAAGAGGTCCTGCCCCCCCTTTGGTCTCCGGAGCGCGACCAGGGCAACTCCCGTTTGCCTCCTGGAACGGCTCTTGGTAAGTTGCCGCCCGGTCCCCGAAGAACCCGCGGAGGCACCATGCGCGATCCCCTGCCGGCGATCCTTCTGGTGGAAGACGACCCCAACGACGTCCTCCTCATCCAGCGGGCCTTTCGCAAGGCCAAACTCGGGAACCCCGTCCATGTGGCCCGTGACGGCGAGGAGGCTCTGTCCTGTCTGGCGGGAACCGGCTCCTACGCCGACCGGGTGCGCTACCCCTACCCCGTGCTCGTGCTCCTCGACCTCAAGCTTCCCCGCAAATCGGGCCACGAGGTGCTCCAGTGGCTGCGGGGGCAGGAGGGGCTTCGCCGCACCCCCGTGGTGGTGCTTACCTCGTCCAAGGAGTCGGCCGACGTGGACCGGGCCTACGACCTGGGGGCCAACTCCTACCTCGTCAAGCCCGTCTCCGCCGACGCGCTCTTCGAGATGGTGCAGGGGCTCCGGCTCTACTGGCTCATCCTGAACGAGAACCCCCAGGTGCTCCTCCGGGAAGGGGGCGGCGGGTGAGCGGGAACCTGCGGGTGCTCCTGGTCGACGACAACCCCGACGACCGGCTCCTGACGGTGCGGGCCCTGGCCCGGGAGTTCCCCGACACCTCTTTCCGGGAGGTGGGCGACCCGGTGTCCCTGGAGGCGGCGCTCGAGGGCGAGCCGCCCGGCCTCGTCATCACCGACTACCACCTGCGCTGGACCGACGGCCTGGCGGTGCTCCAGGCCGCCAAGGTCCGATGGCCCGAGTGCCCGGTGATCATGTTCACGGGCACCGGTACCGAGGAGGTGGCGGTGGAGGCCATGAAGTCGGGCCTCGACGACTACGTGCTCAAGTCCCCCAAGCACTTCATCCGGCTCCCGGCCGTGGTGCGGCTCACCCTGGAGCGGGCGCGCCAACGCCGGAAGGTGCGGGAGGCGGAACGGGCGGCCCTGGTGCAGGGCGAGCTCCTGCGCCAGCTCGTGGACGCCGTTCCCCTAGGCATCGCGCTCCTGGGACCCGACGGGGAGATCCGCACGGCGAATCCACGGGCGCGGGAGCTCCTGCCCCTGCTGGCAGAGGATTTGGAGGCGCCGGGCCCCAGGGTCGAGGGGCTGGCCGGGGTTTCCCTCCAGGCGCTGGCCGCGCCCCCCGAAGCAGGCACGGAGCACCACCAACTCACCGTCGGAGACGGCGCACCGCGCCATTTCGCGGCGTTGGCCTGCCCGCTGCGCGATGGCGACGCCCTTCAGGGCTGGGTGCTGGCCCTCTGGGAGGAGACCCGCGAGCGCGAGCTCCGGGAGCGGGCCGCCGGCCAGGACCGGATGGCCGCCGTGGGGCTGCTTGCCGGCGGGATCGCCCACGACTTCAACAACGTGCTCACGGTCATCTCGGCGACCGCCGAGCTGGCCCTGCTCACGCAGGAGACTTCCGGTCCCGTGCGGCGGGCCTTGGACGACATCCTGCGCGCGTCCGACCGGGCCGCCGGCCTCACCCGCCAGCTCCTGGCCTTCGCGCGCCGCCAGGTGCTCCACCCGCGCCTCCTCAGCCTCAATGAGGTCGTCTCCGGCCTGGAGAAGCTGCTGCGCACCCTCCTGGGGGAAGGTGTGGAGCTCGCAACCGTCCTTGCACTGGATCTCCACCCGGTCCTCGCGGACCCCGTGCAGATGGAGCAGGTGCTCCTGAACCTGGCTGCGAACGCCCGGGACGCCATGCCCCAGGGCGGCACCCTGACCATCGCCACGTCGAACGCCGACCTGGGGGAGGATTTTGCCTCCACCCATCCCGGTTCCGCCCCGGGACCCCACGTGTGCCTCGAGGTGTGGGATACGGGCCCGGGCATTCCGGGTCACGTCCTGCCCCACGTCTTCGAGCCCTTCGTGACCACCAAGGCGCCGGGCAAGGGGACCGGGCTTGGGCTCTCCACGGTGTACGGCATCGTCAAGCAGAGCGGCGGAAGCGTGTACGCCGAGAACCGGCCGGGCACAGGGGCCGTCGTCCGCATCTACCTGCCCCGGGCCGAGGGCAAGGCCTCCTGCGTTGTCCCGGCTGGGGCTCGGCAGGAACCGCGCGGGGGCAGCGAGACCATCCTCGCCGCCGAGGACGACCCGGCGGTCCGCTCCGTCCTGCTCCGGGGGCTCGAGCCGCTGGGGTACACGGTGCTCACGGCCGCGCAGGGAGACGAGGCTTTGGCCCTGGCTCGGGCCCACTCGGGCACCATCGACCTCCTCGTCACCGACGCGGTCATGCCGGGGATGAGCGGCTTCGAGCTGGCCGCCCGCCTCATGCAGGAGCGCCCCGGCCTTCGAGTGCTCTACATCTCTGGCCATCCCCGCGATACCTCCGGGGACCTCGGCCTTCCGCCCGGTGCGCCCTTCCTCGCCAAGCCCTTCCCCCTCTCCAACCTGGCCCGCGCGGTACGGGAGGTGTTGGACCGCTAGGCCCGTCGCCCGTACTCCTATGCCCGTGGAGTGGCGATCGCGGCACCGCCCCGATGGCCTACCGCTCCTCTGTCCTTCCTTCTTCTCCTCGCCCCGCTCTTTTTTGCTCAAGAAACCGAATGCGGCGCCCGACACGTAGGCTTGCTTTCCCTAGCCTATTCCAGAGGTGGAGTCGAGATGGATCGGGCGAACCCGCCGGCCGCGAACCCGCCTGCTGGACCGGAGTCGCTGTCCGTGACGGCGGCCCGGACGGCCCATCAGCTCAACGGGATTCTGACGGTGATCAGCGGCAACACGGAGCTGGCGCTCCTGGAGGGGGCCGCCCTGGGCGACTCCGCCCGCCACAGCCTGGAGCAGGTACTAGAAGCCTGCCGCAAGGGGCGCGATCTGGTGAGGGAGCTCCAGGCCCGGAGCCGCAGCGAAGCCGGTTCGCATGGCTCCTCCGTGCCGAGCGCCGAGGGTGGTTCCGCCGTTCCCACCCGCGCGAACCTGCGCCCAGGCCTGCGGGTGCTCCTTCTCGACGACGAAGGGCCGGTTGCCCGGGTGGGCGCCAGCCTCCTCGAGTTCCTCGAGTGCTCGGTATGCGTCACGAACCAGGTTCAGGATGCCTTCGAGGCCTTGGGCGCGGCAGAAGAGCCCTTCCACCTGGCCCTGCTCGACTACCACTTGCCGGAAATGGGGGGAGAGGAGCTCGTGCGCGAGGTACGCAGGCGCGCCCCCGAGACGGCCGTGGTGGTGGCGTCGGGCGCCTGCGCGGGTCTGGATCGAGAGCGTCTGCGCGCCCTCGGCGTGCGGGCGTTCCTGCCCAAGCCCTTCCGGGCCGCCGACCTCGCCTTGCTGCTCCAGGGCTTGTGAACGGGGGAACCTTCCATGGCGCGCATCCTCATCATCGACGACGACCCGCTCTTCTGCGACCTGCTGCTCCGCCAGTGCGCCCGCCTGGGCCACGAGGCCCGGTGCGCCCACACCCTGGCCGAGGGGTTCTCCCAAGCGGACCGGGAGCTCCCTGACGTCGTCTTTCTCGACGTGATGCTTCCCGACGGCAACGGGCTCCAGGCGATTCCCCGGCTGCGGCAGCTCCCTTCGGCGCCAGAAGTCGTCATCGTCACCGGCGCCGGCGACCCGGACGGGGCCGAGCTCGCCATCACCAGCGGCGCCTGGGACTACGTGGAGAAGGGCGATTCCTTCCAGGCGGTCGTCCTGGCTCTGACCCGGGCCGTGCAGTATCACCTGGAGAAGTCCGCCCCGAGCAAGACGCGGCTTCTGGAGCGGGAAGGCATCCTGGGGGACAGCCCGCCGCTGCGGGACTGCTTGCGGCTGCTGGCCCGGGCCGCGGACAGCGAGACCAACGTCCTCGTCACGGGAGAGACCGGCACGGGCAAGGAGCTCTTCGCGTGGGCGGTGCATCGGAACAGCCGCCGCGCCAAGGGAAACTTCGTGGTGGTGGACTGCACCGCGCTGCCCGAGACCCTGGTGGAGGGCATGCTCTTCGGCCACCGGAAGGGGGCCTTCACCGGCGCCACCGAGGACCGGATCGGCCTCGTCAAGCAAGCCGATGGCGGCACCCTCTTCCTCGACGAAGTCTCGGAGATGCCCCTCTCCCTCCAGAAGACCTTCCTGCGCGCCCTCCAGGAACGGCGCTTCCGCCCTGTGGGCGCCGAGCGCGAGGTGACGAGCGACTTTCGCCTGGTGGCCGCCACCAATCGGGACCTGGACGACCTGGTCCGGCAGGGCACGTTTCGCGAAGATCTCCTCTTTCGCCTGCGGGGTTTTGCGCTGCACCTTCCGCCCCTGCGGGAGCGCGGCGCCGACGTGCGCGAGCTCGCCCGCCGCCACGTGGCGCGGCTTTGCGAGCGCGACGGGCTGGCGACCAAGGGCTTTTCGCCCGATTTCTTCCCGACCCTCGAGCGCCACACCTGGCCCGGCAACGTGCGCGAGCTCGTGCAGGCCTTGGAGCGCGCCGTGGCCGCGGCCGGCGACCCCCCCACCCGCATCCCCGTCCACCTCCCCCCGGAGGTCCGGGTGCGCGCCGCCCGGGCCGCCTTGACGCCGAAGGCGCGCTCCGCTCCCGCGCAGGCGCCTGCCCCCGTCGTTTCCAACAACGGCGCCTTGCCCACCCTCAAGGAGTTTCGCGAGACCACCACCGCGGAGTACCTGAGCGCCCTGGTCCAGACCGCCGGGCGCGACCCGCGAAACGCCTGCCGCGTCTCGGGTCTCTCCCGCTCAAGGCTCTACGAGCTGCTGCAGAAGCACGAGCTCTCCCTGGGTGCGTAGGAAGCGGCCTGGGGGGCTTCCCATGGGAGCCACGAGAATCATGGGAATCATGGGGCCGATGGGTGCAGGATTTCCTGGTCCCATCTGTCCCATGGGTCCCATAGGTCCCACCGCTCCAACTTCCTGATTTGTCCCGTCCGATTTCCCGGACTCTCCGGGAAATC
>JBFLZB010000056.1 GCA_040756475.1 Thermodesulfobacteriota bacterium | reverse complement strand
GTCGTCGGCCAGGGCGTCCTGGAGCTGGCGGGCGGTCACCACCCCGACGGCGTCGAGCTCGCGCCCCGTAGTCTCCCAGGCGTGCATCCCGCCGCCCAGGTAGCCGGTCACCCGGTCGTAGCCGATGCGGCGCAAGGGCTTTAGGGCCGCAACCACGTCGGCGGGTTCGGTGGGGACCAGCACCAGGTCCCGGTCGAAGGGCAGCAGCCAGCCGGCATAGGCGGCGAGCATGTCTTTTGGGATGTGGATCGATCCCGGCAGGAACGAGCCGGCGAACGCCTCCGGCTCGCGCACGTCGAGGGCGACGGCGCCCCTGTCCAGGGCCTGTTGGAACTCGTCGGGAGTCAGCACCCGGGGTTCCAGAAGCCCTGCCAGGGCAGGGGCGTCGCCGTGCTGGTTGTAGTGCTCCATGAGCCGAAAGTACGGAGGCTGCATATGGCGCTCGGCGAGCTTGCGTTCGATGAACACGTCCCGATCCGCCACCTGCAGGGCCGGGTTGAAGCGCCGCTCGTACCCCAGGGTGGAAAACTCCCGGGAGGCCATGCCGCTGCCGCACACCGAGCCCGCGCCGTGGGCCGGGTAGAGCAGCACGTGGTCGCCCAGGGGCAGGAGTTTCTCGAAGAGGCTGTGATGGAGGAGCGCCGCCACCTCGCGCGCCCGCTCCGGGTAGAAGTCCGTTCGCCCCACGTCGCCGAGGAAGAGGGCGTCGCCGGTGAAGACCGCCACCGGCTCCTCGGAGAACGCGGCGTCGGCCAGGGTCAGAGAGATGCTCTCGTCGGTGTGCCCCGGGGTCGCGAGCACCCGGAGGCGGATGTCGCCGAGCCGGAACTCGTCGCCCTCGGTCACCTCGCGGCCGAAACCCCAGTCCAGTCCGCTGCCGTGGTGGATCTCGGCCCCGGTGCGCCGTGCGAGCTCCACCGAGCCGGTGACGTAGTCCTCGTTGCGGTGGGTCTCGAAAAGGTGGGCGATCCGGCACCCGTGTGCGCGGGCCAGCTCCAGGTAGGGCTCGCCGTCCCGGCGTGCGTCGATCACCGCCGCCAGGCCGCCGTGGCCCACCAGGTATGAGAGATGGGCCAGCCCCGGGGAGCGCACCACCTCCAGAAACAGTTTGTCTGCCATGACCGGTCCCCTTTCTCAGCCGGCGCGTGCGTCGACGTAGTCCCGAACGAACCCGGCCAGGGCCTCCTCTTCGCACTCGAAGCCCATCTCCTCGGCTCTTTGAATCGTCTTCTTTCCGCTCAGGCCCTTCTCCACGGCCTGGTCCATCATCACGAACGCCCCAGCCCGCTTTCCGAGCCGGCAGTGTACGTAGACCGGCTTGGGCACCCGGTCGAGCACGGCGCGGAAGCCGTCCACCAACTCGGCGTCCGCGTCCTCCATGGAGACCGGCACGTGCACGTACTCCATCCCGAAGCGCCGCACCACTTCCCCTTCCTCCTCAGGGGGCATGCGCTGCATGGATTCGCCTGCGGTGCGAAGGTTGATCACGGTCCGGGTTCCCTCGTCGGCCATGGCTTTGAGCTCCGCCTCCGAAGGTTGGGCGCCCACCGTGATCTGATCGTTGATCTGGACTCGCTCGGGCATGGCAAACCTCCTCTGTGCGGTTGGAGACGGATCTTCCAGGCCGGCGCTGCCCCCTCGCTCTCCGCGTCGAGGAAGCGGCGTGGAGCGCCACGATGACCGTGGGCGTGGACCTCTGCACCGCGCCCACGGCTGGGGAGACCCAGCGACCTGACTATACCGGCCCAATGAACCGACGTCTCGCGGGCAACTGCATTTTTCACCGTTCGGGTAGTGACCGTATACGATGGTCCAAAAATTCTGCAAGCGATGGAAAAAGTCGATTCCGACTGTAAGCTGAAGCATCCTGTTCGACCCTCGAACAGCGTGAACAGAGAAAGACGGAAATGTTCTTTGTCTCCCAGGAGGCTTCCGAGCCGTATTAGCCGATCTGGCACGATAAGCATCCATTCGTGTGAAGCCGGTCTAAGCTGGCAGTTTCATAATGGGTTTCGGCTCGACCTCCCCGTGGTTGCCGCCAGTCCAGATATTTGTTCTTCTGGCACAGGGTTGACCGCTTTCGCTCCGGGGATACATGTGCCCGAAGGGAGTTTTCTGTTTGGAGGTAGGCAACAAGATGCAGAGAGGGCAGAGGATGGTGCTTCAGTCAGACGCCGCGAGCCCCTGGGGGAAGGCGTCGAGGGGCGGCGCCCGAGGCGGTCGCCCGCGTCATCGGGAGGACGAAGAGATGGTAGACCCGGCGGCAACGACCCCGAGCCCGGGCGTGACCCTGTGCGACGGGTTTCGGGCAAGGTGACCTTCGGGCGGTCAAGGGGACGGGGCTTTGCCGACGCTCACGCCCGCGAAGTCTCCGGAGAGCTCGTGCATGCGCGCCCCGGTCGGTGACGCGCCGCTATCTCCAATCTCGCCCCGAAGGGCTGGAGAGATCCGGATCCTGGCGCGGAGTCAGTCCTCCCCGTGTGGGACGGAGTCGCGCACGAAGGCGGCCAGGTCGCCGGCGAGCCGCTCCCGCGCGGCAGGGTCGGTGTACATCATGTGCCCCCCCTCGTAGACGGCCAGGGTGAGGTTGCGCGCCTGGGCGGGTTCCAGATTCAGGTGCTCCACGGTGTAGCGGGCGCAGAGGTAGGGGGTGGCCAGGTCGTAGCGCCCGCTGGCCAAGAACACGCGCAGGAAGGGCCTCTCCGCCAGGGCGCGGCGCAGGGTGGCGGAGAGGCTGACGTACCGGTTCTGGTAGGGCCCGTAGTCCCAGGGCTGGACGCGGCGGGCGTTGAGGATCTCGTAGGGGACCTGGGTCTCGAAGGCCAGCTCGCGCCGCACGTAGTCCTTGAACGCCCCGGAGAACGCCCCCAGCACGGCCCCGTAGCTCGGGTCGTAGGGCGCGTGGGCGGCCACCGGGTCGGGGGAGATGCCCGTGGAGCGGCCGTCGAAGCGCCCCACCACCCGCCGCCGGTCCCGCAGGAGCTCCTGGCAGAAACGGTGGACCGGCACTCGCAGGTCGCTCCGCTCCACATACTCCGGGGCGAGGCCGGTGAAGCGGGAGAGCTTCTCGACTACGGTGCGCCGCTCTGCGGGCGGCAGGGAGGACCCGCGCACCAGGGCCCGCGCGTACTCCCCGAGGGCGAAGGACTCCACCTCCCGCAGGGTGCCCGGGAGGTCTGCTGCCAGCTCCGGAGGGAGCCGCCCGTGGTAGCCGGCCACGGCGGCGTAGCTGGGCAGGACCAGGAGGTAGGGGAGGTCGTTGCCCGGGTCGAAGGCAAGGGTCTGGAAGTCCAGGGCCGGGGAGATCAGCAGGACGCCGTTCACGTCCATGCCGTAGCGGTCTTGCAGGTGGGCGGCCAGTCCCACTGCCCGGGCGGAGCCGTAGCTCTCGCCGATCAGGAACTTGGGGGAAGCCCAGCGCCGGAACCGGGTCACGTAGCGGCGCAGGAAGCGGCCCACCGACGCGACGTCGCCCTCCACTCCGTGGAACGCCTTGGGGTCCTCCCCGGGAGCGGCGCGGCTGTAGCCGGTGGACACCGGGTCTAGGAACACCAGGTCGCTCAGGGCCAGGAGGGTGTGCCCGTTCTCCCGCACCCGGTAGGGAGGGGGAGCCGGCGGGCTCTCCGGGGGAAGGTGCACCCGGCGGGGGCCCAGCAGGCCCAGGTGCAGCCACACGGAAGAGGACCCCGGGCCGCCGTTGAAGGCGAAGGTCACCGGGCGCTGTGCCCCGTCCGCGCCGTCCAGGGTGTAGGCCACATAGAAGAGGGAGGCCTTGACCTCGGCACCGTCGTCCTCCCCGCCTCCCACCAGGATCGTCCCGGCCGTGGCCGTGTACGTGAGCTCCTCGCCGCCCACCGTCACGGTGTGGCGGGTCACCGCGGTCTGCTCCTCCAGGGGGGGGCGGGGGCGCGCCCTTCTCCTCGGGAAGCGGCTTCTCCTCGGCCCAGGCGAACACGCCGGCCAGGAGCAGGGCCCCCAGCAGCCAGAGGGCGCGGCCCGCCGGTACCGGTCTCACGGTGCCTCCCCGACCGCGAGCGCCGGCCGGGTGCGCCTGGCTTCCGCCGGTGTGCCGTTCCATCGAACCCGTTCTCGTCATGGTCGTCGACCTCGCTTCCCTCTGGGTGCCCCGGGGGTCCGGTCGTCCCGCCGGCGGGGCGGTCGCGGAGGAGACCGGGCACCAGAGAGAATAGACCGACTCGAGGCGGGACCAACCGGGCGCCGGCCGGAATGAACGACAGGCCAAAGGATTTCTCCGTTGGTTCTCCCCGAAGCCCCGAAATCTCGCGGAGAGGGGGCGACACGGCCCCTGGCCCTTCTCATGGGGTTTTAAGACTCGTCTCAGGACAGGCTCATAAACAGGAGGCATTCTAGGGTCTGCAGGATCTTCGCCCCGACGTTCCATCCTCCTGGCGTCGGGGTCTTTTTTGCCTTTGCGCCCGATGGCGGGGGTGATGGCGAGCCCCACCAGCGGGTCGGCCAGGGGGGAGCCCCGGTGCACGCCCAGGGCGCCCAGCAGGACCGAGAGGCCGGTCAGGCCGTCGGCCCGGGCGTGCGGGCCGTCGGCCTCCAGGGCGGCGCTGGCGATCTCCCGGCCCACCTGGATGCGGTAGCGCGCTACGGCCTCGTTCCCGGCAAACCCCACCAGCGCCGCTCCCGCCACGGCTCCCAGGTGGGAGACCGAGCGGGGCTGCGCCAGGCGCACCAGCGACTCGTAGCCCGCCAGCGCGGCGCTGGCCAGGACCGCCAGCACCACCGCCGCCCGGGCCAGGTCTTCGAGCCGGCCATAGCCGTAGGGGAAGCGCCGGCTGGGGGCCTCCCCTCGGTCCTCCGCCACAGGAACTCTCGGATAATTGCGGTAGCGGGGCGGCCAAATCGGGGCGGCGGCGCTATCGGCCCCCGCCGGGCTTGGGTAGCCTGCCCAGAAGTGGGAGAACGGGGGCCCGATGGGGGCTCCGCAACCGCACGAGGAGGCCGCGATGAAGAAGGTCTGGGTGGACGACGCCTGCACGGCTTGCGGGACCTGTGTGGAGATCTGCCCCGAGGTGTTCCAACTGGAAGGGGACATCGCGGAGGTGAAGAAGGGCGCGGACCTCTCCCTGGACGACGGGATCGTGGAGGCGGCGGAGGCCTGCCCGGTGGAGGTGATTCATTACCAGCGTTGAGCAGGTGGCGAGACGGGGCGCGCTGGAGCGTTCCACTTCCTGCCTCTCACCCCTGCACGGGCCCCCGGCCCGGGAGGCTGTACCTCCCCATGAACGGCCCACACCCCCAGCATACCGGTTCCTCCTTGCCGCCGCACGCCGCCCTGGGGGAGCGGCCCGGGGTGAAGCTCTTCTCCGTCCGGGGCATCGAGGTCCGGGTCCACTCCTCCTGGCTGATCATCTTCCTCCTCATCCTGTGGAGCCTCTCGGCCGGCTACCTGCCGCGCACCTACCCGGACCAGAGCCCCGGCTCCTACTGGGCGGCCGGCTTGGTGGCCACGCTCCTCTTCTTCGCGTCGGTGCTGGCCCACGAGCTCTCCCACTCCTTCGTGGCCCAGCGGGCCGGGATGCCGGTGCCGGGCATCACGCTGTTCGTGTTCGGGGGGGTCTCCCAGATTGCCGAGGAGGCCCGGGACCCCCAGACCGAGATGCGGGTCGCTGCGGTGGGGCCGCTCTGCAGCTTCGGCCTGGCCGCCCTCTTCTGGGGGCTGCACACGGCGCTCGCGCGGGGGGAGCCCTCCCTGGCCTCCACGGTGCTGCGCTACCTGGCGTGGATCAACCTGGCCCTGGGCGTTTTCAACCTGGTGCCCGGCTTCCCCCTGGACGGGGGCCGCATCCTGCGCTCGGTGATCTGGTGGAAGACCGGGTCCCTGACCAGGGCCACCCGGTGGGCGGCGGACGTAGGCAAGGGGTTTGCCTACACCCTGATGGCGCTGGGCGCCTTGCAGATCTTCGCCGGAGCGCTGCTCGGCGGCCTGTGGTTCATCTTCATCGGCATGTTCCTGCGCACCGTGGCCGAGGGGGAGTACCAGCAGACGGTGGTGCGCCGGTCCCTGGAAGGGGTGAAGGTCGGGGACGTGATGGTGGAGGACGTGGTCACCGTGAGCCCCGACCTCAGCGTGGCCGAGCTCATCGACCGCTACTTCCTCCACTACGGGTACAAGGGGTTCCCGGTGCGGGACGGGGAGCGGGTAGTGGGGATCGTCGCGCTGCGCAACGTGAAGCACGTCGACCCGGCCGAGCGGGACCAGATCACGGTCGGGCAGCTGATGGTGGAGCTCGGCGACGGGGACCGGGTCGCGCCGGACCGCTCCCTGGCGGACGCCCTCAAACAGATGGCGGCCCAGGGCACCGGGCGGCTGCTGGTGATGGAGGGCGAGCGGACGGTGGGCATCCTCACCAAGGCCGGCCTGGCCCGCCTCCTGGAGGTCAAACGGGTCCTGGAGGCCTGACGACCCGAGGGGACCTGTGTGCTCCGCTGCGCGGAGCACATCTTGCGGGTGCCGTGATGGGATGATCCCGGGACGCAGTCGTAGGGTGGGCGGTTCCGGCGCAGCCGGGTTCGCCCACCAGGGTCGGTGCGCTCCGCTGGGCGGGGCACACCCCGCGGCGCCGGGGTCGCGGAGCCCTGGAACGCGCGCGCACAGAAGAGGAGGCCTCCATGCCCAGGTCGACCGTTTCCGCGATTCCCGCCGCCTCGCCTTCCCGGTGGCTCTTTGCCTTCCTCTCGGGGTTTCTGGCCACCCTGGTCTTCCACCAGCTCACCCTGGCGGCGCTCTGGGGCGCGGGCATCGCCCCCATGGGGCCCTTCCCCATGGCTCCCACCCGGCCCTTCGGGGTGCCCGCGGTCATCTCTCTGGCGTGCTGGGGCGGGGTGTGGGGAGCCGCCTACGGGATGCTCGACCGCCGCTTCCCCCGGGGCGGCGGCTACTGGGTCGCCGCCTTCCTCTTCGGGGCCATCCTCCCCTCCCTGGTGGCCCTGCTGGTGGTCCTGCCCCTCAAGGGCCGTCCCGCGGGCGGGGGCTGGGGAGCTCCCCTGCTGGCGACCGCCTTCCTCGTCAACGGCGCCTGGGGCGTCGGCACCGGTCTCTTCCTGCGCTGGTTCGACCTGTGGCGCCGGGCCAAGGCCTGACTGCGGCAAGTCGCCCAACCCACGTGGAGCAGCCGGCTGGGGAAGCCGCGCGTTCCGTAGGCCAGGTGTAGGGCCCGTGGGACCGGCCCTGTTCCGATCATAGGGATATTTCCTGTCTCCGATTGTTCAATAGTCCGGCGCGCCCGTGGACCTGCCAGACCCCTCGGGTATCTTCTCCCAAGGACCCCTCGAAAATCCGAGGGGGGGAGAGGGGTGACCCTGCTCTACGACTCGTTGGAGCGGCAGGGGTGGGAGGGGATGGCGGAAGACAACTGGATTCGCTGGTTCGAGGAGGTCTCCTCCGACGACGTGGGGGTGGTGGGGGGGAAGAACGCCTCCCTGGGCGAGATGATCCGCACCCTGCGCCAGCAGGGGGTGGCGGTGCCGCCGGGCTTTGCCACCACGGCCGAGGCCTACAGGCGCTTCCTGGACCACAACGACCTGGGGGACAAGCTCGAGCGCACCCTGGACCGGTACCGGCGGGGCAAGCTCTCCCTGTCCAAGGCCGGCCGCTCGGTGCGGCAGATGTTCCTCGAGGGTGAGTTGCCCGCCCCTGTGGCCCAGGGGATTGCCAGGGCTTACGACGACCTCGCCGCCCGGGTGGGGCAAGACGATCCGGACGTGGCGGTGCGCTCCAGCGCCACGGCCGAGGATCTCCCCGACGCCAGCTTCGCCGGGCAGCAGGAGACCTTCCTGAACGTGACTGGGAAAGAGGCCCTCCTGGACGCCTGCCGGCGCTGCTTCGCCTCCCTCTTCACCGACCGGGCCATCGCCTACCGAGAAGACCGCGGCTTCGATCATCTGGAGGTGGCGCTCTCCGTCGGGGTGCAGCAGATGGTGCGCGCCGACCGAGCCGGCTCCGGGGTGATGTTCTCCATCGACACCGAGACCGGATTTCCCCGGGCGGTCCTGATCAACGCGACGTGGGGGCTGGGGGAGACCGTGGTGCAGGGCACGGTGGACCCGGACGAGTACCTGGTCTTCAAGCCCCTGCTGGGCGGCGCCCACCGTCCCATCCTCGAGAAGAGCCTGGGGCAGAAAGGGCGGAAGCTGGTCTACGCGGGCAAGGGGAAGGGCACCAC
Source organism: Thermodesulfobacteriota bacterium (assembly GCA_040756475.1). Lineage (NCBI taxonomy): Bacteria > Pseudomonadati > Thermodesulfobacteriota > Thermodesulfobacteriota bacterium. The sequence goes on along the minus strand of JBFLZB010000056.1, from coordinate 16,820 downwards.
CCGCCTGCGGGCCACCTCGAAGCGGGAGCGGGCGAGCTACGTCCTGGAGGACGACGAGATCCTGACCCTGGCGCGTTGGGCCGCCCTAGTGGAAGACCACTACGGCCGGCCCCGTGGACCTGGAGTGGGCCAAGGACGGCGACAGCGGCGAGCTCTGGATCGTCCAGGCCCGGCCGGAGACCGTCCAGTCCCGCCGGGAAGCCGGGCAGCTCAAGTCCTACCGGCTGCGCAAGAAGGGCAAGCGCCTGGTCACCGGCCTGAGCGTGGGGGACGCGGTGGCCACCGGCAAGGTCTGCCGGCTGGACGACCCGACCCAGCGGGACCGGTTCGAGAAGGGCGGCGTGCTGGTCACGGGGATGACCGACCCCGACTGGGTCCCCCTGATGAAGCGGGCCTCGGCCATCGTCACCGACCACGGGGGGCGCACCTCCCACGCCGCCATTGTGAGCCGGGAGCTGGGGCTGCCCGCCGTGGTGGGCACCGGCGACGCCACCGAGGTCCTGGAGGACGGGGCCGAGGTGACGGTCTCCTGCGCCGAGGGCGACAAGGGGTTCGTCTACCGGGGCATCGCCGAATTCGATGTGGAGGACGTGGATCTCTCCTCCATCCCCCACACCCGGACCGAGGTGATGCTCAACCTGGCCGACCACGCCGCCTCCTTCCGGTGGTGGCGGCTGCCTGCGGACGGCGTGGGGCTGGCCCGCATGGAGTTCATCATCGGCAACCTCATCCGGGTGCATCCCCTGGCCCTGGTCCGGCCTGGGGCGGTGAAGGACAAGGAGGAGCGCCGCCGGATCCGGGAGCTGACCCGGGCCTACGAGGACCCGAGCCGTTACTTCGTGGAGACCCTGGCCCGGGGCATCGCCCGCATCGCGGCCTCGCGCCACCCCAAGCCGGTGATCGTGCGGATGAGCGACTTCAAGACCAACGAGTACGCGGGTCTTCTGGGGGGAGCGGCCTTCGAGCCCAGGGAGGAAAACCCCATGCTCGGCTGGCGTGGGGCGAGCCGGTACTACAGCGAAGGGTACCGGCAGGGCTTCGACCTGGAGTGCGAGGCCGTCCGCATGGTGCGCGAGGAGATGGGGTTCGAGAACGGCAAGCCCCCTCGGACCACCCCGAGTTCGCCGGGTTCCTGGTGGGCGCCGGGATCGACTCGGTCTCCGTCTCTCCCGACAGCTTCCTGGCGGTCAAGCGTGTGACCGCGGAGGCCGAGGGGCGGCCCCCGCAAACCTGACCCGGGAAGGAAACCTCCCATGCTGTGCACCGCGAGCGAATTGAAGGGGTACGCCCTGGAAGCCGTGGACGGCCGTCTGGGCACGTGCAAGGACTTCCTCTTCGACGACCGGGACTGGGCGCTGCGCTACCTGGTGGTGGACACGGGCCGGAAGGTCCTGGTCTCCCCCTTGTTCCTGGAAGCGCCCCGGCACGTCGAGAAGGCGCTCCCCGTGACCCTCACCAAGGGCGAGGTGGAGCACAGTCCGCCCCTGGACGAGCACGCCCCGGTCTCGCGCCGGCGCGAGCTCCAGTACCTGGACTTCTACCACTTGCCCTACTATTGGCCTGGAACGGGCCTCTGGGGCGCCTACCGCACGCCCCAGGCCCTGCGCCTGGCCTGGGAGAAGGCCCCCGAGACCCTAGACCGGACCCCCGGCCGCGAAGACCGGTGCCTGCGCTCCACCGAGGAGGTGGCCGGCTACCGCATCCCCGCCACCGACGAGGAGGTTGGCCACGTCGAGGACTTCGTGGTGGAGGAGGAAACCTGGGTTGTCCGCTACCTCGTCGTGGATACCCGCAACTGGCTCCCAGGACGCAAGGTGCTGGTGGCGCCCTCGTGGGTGAGAGCGGTGGACTGGGCCAAAGAAGAGGCGGCGGTGGACCTGCCGTCAGAAGCCATCCGGGAAAGCCCCGAGTGGGACCCCGGCAGGCCCCTGAATCGGCACTACGAGACACAATTGTACGGGTTCTACGGGAAGCCCCCCTACTGGAGGTGAACCGAGAGGAGGCGGCGATGGGGCCCTGCAAACGAGCGTGCGTCCTCGCCGCGCTGGGAACCGCGGTGGCGGCAGGGCCGTCCCTGGCCCTGGACGAGGGCCGCGTGCGCGACATCGCGCGGGCGGACGACATGGAGGAGCTCGCGGAGCTGGCCTGGGAGATCCCCGAGGACCTGGCCGAGAAGTCGGCCGCCGATGCCCCGGAGCGCACGGCGACGACCCCGGAGACGACCGCCTCCCTCTTCCACATCCAGGTGGGCCAGGAGCCCATGCCGTGCGGGTTCCTCGGCGACAAGCACGAGAGCTTGCTGGACAAGGACCCGTGCCTCCCCCTGAGGGCCCCGGGCATGGCTGCCGGAGGGGTCCTGCGAGCTGCCGGATCGGCTCGAACGGGGGTGCTCGTCCCTCGGTTGGCGAGCCCCGCGCCGTGAGGCGATTCACCAGCCTCGATCCGCTCCAGGGCGCGGCCCGGGTTCGCCGCCGGCGCCTCACCTGGAAGGACGAGCTCGTTCTGGCCAGCCTGCCCACGGTGACCATCCTCGCGGTGCTGCTCCTCGTCGAGGTCTTTGCCCGCCAGCGCCTCCTCTTCTCCTCCCTGGCCTCCAGCGCCTTCCTCATCTATCTCGACCCGGAGCACGGGGCCAATGCCGTGCGCACCCTGATCCTGGCACATCTGGTCGCTGCCCTCGCAGGATTCGTGAGCTACTTGACCTTTGGCACCGGCTACCTGTCGGGGGGCGCGGCGATGGTGGCCACCATCGTCTGCGTCATCTTCCTGGACGCGGTCCATCCTCCCGCGGTGGCCACCTCCCTGGGCTTCGCGTTTCGCGGTGCGGACGCGACCAACCTGGTCCTCTTCCTCTTCGCCCTGTTCATGGTAGCGTTCCTGGTCTCCCTCGAGCGCGCCACGCTCTGGCTGCTGGCTCGCTTCCGGAGTGGGAGGTCCTGACCCCCGAAGGGACGCCGCCCCGGTGCGGCCAGAACTCCTTCGTGAGACGGGTTGACGAAGTTCCGGCGCGCGGTAGGTTCACCCACCTGCCGAAGGGACTTCCGAAGAAGGGGGATGCCCATGCCCATCCGGGTGCTCATCGCAGACGACCAACGGCTGCTTCGCCAGTGCTTCCAGCGGGTGCTGGACGCCGACCCGGAGATCGAAGTTGTGGGGTGCGCCAACGGGGGCAGGGAGGCGGTGCTGCTCTGCACGGAGCACCGGCCGGACGTGGTGCTGATGGACCTGTCCATGCCGGACATGGACGGCGTGGAGGCGACTCGCCTCGTCCGGGACCGGGCTCCGGGGAGCAAGGTGCTCATCCTCTCCATGCACGGCGAAGACTTCAAAGTGACCAAGGCCATGCGGGCCGGGGTCGAGGGGTACGTGGTCAAGGACGTCTCCTTCGATGAGTTGGTCCGTATCGTCAAGGCGGTCTACCGGGGCGAGTACGTCCAGTCCGAGTACCTGGTGGACCGCAAGCTGCGGCGCGACCGCGCCGCGTTGCTCCGGCAGATCTCGCAGCGGGAGGCGAACCTGTTGAAGGGCCTGTGCGAGGGCTGCACCAACGCCGAGCTGGCCGACCGGCTCTTCGTGTCGGAGCAGACGGTGAAACACGACCTCATGCAGGTGTACGAGAAGCTCGGGGCGACCAACCGCACCGAGGCGGCGATCCGGTCCCTGGAGCTGGGCTTGGTGGTGCCGGTGCGCTCCACCTGATCTGCTCCCCGCCTTTCCCCCGAGTCTCCACTTCGACACCCCGGGTCGCCGCGAGGCTCGTGAGCAGGGAGGAGCAATGGCATGAAGCCCGGCATTCCCATCGCCGAGGATACCTTCTGGGTCGGCGTGAACGACCGGGACACCCGGCTCTTCGAGTCCCTGTGGCCGCTGCCGCACGGCATGGCCTACAACGCCTACCTGATCGCAGACCGGAAGGTGGCGCTCATCGACGCGGTCAAGGGTCTGTACTTCCCGCACTTCGTCCGCACCGTGCGGGACCTGTTGCCCGAGGGGCGCACCCTCGACTACCTGGTGATCAACCACATCGAACCCGATCACTCCGGTGCCGTTCGGGCCCTGCTGGAGATGTTCCCGGGCCTGCAGGTGGTGGGCAATCGCAAGACGGCGGAGTTCCTGGAGCACCTCCATGGGGTGACGGATGCCGTCCGCATCGTGGAGGAGGGGTCCGAGCTCGACCTGGGCGGACGCAAGCTGCGGTTCTTCCTCACCCCCATGGTCCACTGGCCCGAGACCATGCTCACCTACGACCCCCGGACCCGGGTGCTCTTCACCGGCGACGTCTTCGGGGGCTACGGCAACCTCGAAGGGGGGATCTTCGACGAAGATGCACCGGACCGGGGCTTCTTCGAAGACGAGATGCTGCGCTATTTCTCCAACGTCCTCGGGAAGTTCGGGCCCATGGTGGCCAAGGCCCTGGGGCGCGTCCGCGGCCTGGACGTGGCCGTCATCGCCCCCGCCCACGGGTTGGTGTGGCGGCAGGACCCCGCTCGCCCCCTGGAGCTCTTCGACCGCTGGAGCCGCCACGAGGTGGCGCCGGGCGTCGTGGTGGCCTACGGCACCATGTACGCCGATGGCGAGCGGATGATGGAGTTCCTGGCCAGACGCCTGGTGGAGGAGGGCATCCGCGACATCCGGGTGCACGACGTCTCGAGGTCCCACCTCTCCTATATCCTTCGCGATCTGTGGCGGGTCAGGGGCCTGGTGGTCGGCACGCCCACCTACAATCTGGGGATCTTCCCGCCGGTGGAGGACGTGCTGCGCTACCTGGAGAGCAAGCGGGTCCGCAACCACGTCCTGGGGATCTTCGGGACCTACGGGTGGAGCGGCGGAGGGGTCAAGGGGGTGCGGGAGTGGGCGGGGCGGGCGGAGTGGGAGCTGGTGGAGCCGGTGGTCGAAGCCCGCTTCTCTCCCAAGCCCGAGGACTTCGAGGGGCTCACCCGGCTCGCCCAGAACCTGGCTGCACGCGTGCAGAGACCGTCGGACGCCTGACTCTCGCCGCGGCCACTCGCGGATCTCAGCGGCCGATCCTTGGCAGGAGGCGCTTCGCCTCGCCGATGGCCTTGCTGCTGCGCCGGCACGACGCGGTCCGGCGGCCCTCGCTTCCCACCATCCTCACGGGAGGGCGCACCATGGTGACCGTCGATATCGAGTGCCCCCGGTGCAAGGTCAAGTTTGCGTGGCCGCTGGCCGAGGTGCTGCCGGGCCGGGTGATGGAGTGCCCGCGCTGCGGCTTCGAGACCGCCTTCACCGCTCGGGACGTGGAAGCGGTGCGCGAGAGCGCGGCGCGGGTGGGAGGGGAACAGGTGTGACGCGGGGTTAGGGGCAGGAGGCCGCTTCGCCTCGGGCCCAGGGCCTTACCAGGGCGGCCCTTCTTCGCCAGTCGGGGTGGGTTGCCGATGGCCACGCCCTGAACGACCCGGCTCACGTCCGCTGCCGGCATGGTGCGGATCGCTCCCAGGACAAAGAGCGCCGCACCCATGGCGACCAGCATGTGGGTTCGCAGCCCCGCCCAGTGACCGTGGACCTCCCGCTCCATGCCCACCAAGCCCCCCAAGGCCGCGGCTAAGACCGGGGGCCAGACCAATCCAGGGGCGGTGAGATGTCGGCCCCATGGCAGGTGTGCTTGGCGGGGATGGCCCCCTGATGGGCGAAGGCGGAGGAGTGGAGCTCGAAGGGCATGGGTCACCTCTCTTGGGCGGGGGCCCACCTGGCCGGTGGTTCGACACCGACCAAGGCAGGCGCCTAGTGCGCCGCCGGGGGCCTGGGGTATCAGTAGCGCACCTGCAGGTTGTTGTTCACCCAGACGGCCCCTCCTTCGTAGGCGTTGTCCGTCGCGGCCTGGCGCTCGGACCACGTGTCGACGGCCGGCCGGGGCCGGAGGGGTCCCGCCGTTCGGGGACGGCGGCCCTCCTGCAGGGACGGTACGGAAGGAGACCGAGGCTCTCCCACCTTGAAGAAGCTGAAGGCACAAATCGACGAGTGGAGCGCCAAGATCGACCACCTGAAAGCCAAGGCGGACAAGGCCGAGGCGGAGGCGCAGGCGGGCTACCTGGAGCAGGTCGAGGAGCTTCGCCAGAAGCAGCGCGACGCGAAGACGCGGTTGGAGGAGCTTCAGGCCTCGGGGAAGAGTGCCTGGGAGGAGCTGAAGGCAGATGCGGAGAGCGCGCTACACACCCTCGGGGAAGCGGTGCGGGCGGCTTCAGCCCGGTTCAAGTGGTAGGAAACGCGGAGGCGCTCGCCTCGTGGAGCGGTTTGAGATTCCAGGTCCTCAAGGATTCTAGGGCTCAAAGCGGCGCGAACCTCTCCTCCAGAAGGCGGGAGGCCTCCCGGACCATCTGGCTGGCGTACCCCCACTCGTTGTCGTACCAGGCCAAGACCTGGACCAGGGTCCCGTCCACCACCTGGGTCATCTCCAGGTCCACGACGCAGGCCCGGGAGTCGCCCACGATGTCGGTGGAGACCAGGGGCTCCCGGGTGGTCCCCACGATGCCGCGGTAGCGGTCGGTCTCGGCCTCCTCCGCGAAGATGGCGTTGACCTCCTCCGCCCTGGTGCGCCGGGAGGTCACGGCGACGACGCAGGCGAGGGAGCCCACCGGCACCGGGGCGCGGATGGCCACGCCGTCGAAGCGCCCTGCGAGATCGGTGAGCACCCGGGTGGTGGCCCGGGCGGCGCCGGTCTCGGTGGGGACCAGGTTGATCGCTCCGGCCCGGCCCCGGCGCACCTTCTTGGCCGGTGCGTCGAGGATGGCCTGGGTCGAGGTGTAGGCGTGGGTCGTGGACATGATCGCCCGCTCCACGCCCACCCTGCGCTTCAAGACCTCCACCACGGGCGTGATGCAGTTGGTCGTGCAGCTGGCGCAGGAGACGATCTGCCCGGCCGGGTCGGCGCGGTTGACCCCGTGCACCACCGTGGGGATGCCCTCTCCCTTGGCCGGGGCCGAGAGGATCACCCTGCCGGCTCCCGCGCGCAGGTGCCTTTCCGCGTCTTCCTTCCGGGTGAAGGCCCCGGTGCACTCGAAGACCAGGTGCACCCCCAGGTCGGCCCAGGGGAGTGCCGCGGGGTCCTCTTCGCTGAAGATGCGGCAGGTGCCCCGCTCGGTGCGAAGGCGGTCACCTTCGAGCTCCACGGGGCGGTCGTAGCGCCGGTAGACGCTGTCGTGGCGGAGGAGGTAGGGGATTTGCTCCCGGGGCATCAGGTCGTTCACCGCCACCAGGTCCAGGCCCTCGGTCTCCTGGAGGATCTTGAAGGTCGCCCTGCCGATGCGCCCCAACCCGTTGATCGCCACGTTCGCCATGGTCTGTCCTCACTCCCGTCCCCTGCGCAGTTTCCGAGTGCCACCTTTCGTCTGGAAGGTAGCCCAACCAGGAAGGGGGGCCAGGGCCGCCCGAGGCTTTGGACCGGATGGGCCAAAGATTTCCCCGATGGGGCGGGCGGAGGTCAACGGGGGCCGCGAAGACGAGGGCAAGGCAGCCGCGGCGGCCGGCAGGGTTGACAGAGCCCCGGTGTTTGCTAAGAGCCAGGGGACGCAGCAGTTCGCAACGAGGTTTGCCGCGAGGAAGCCCCATGATTCTTCGCCAGCTTCGAGACCCGGTACCGGCCGCGCTCCCACCCGGTGCACACGGCCGCCCCGGAGCCTTGCCCGTGAGCGGCTCTCCCCAGCGGCAGACCGGCCCGGGAGCCGACCAGGAGCTCCACCTCACCAACACCATGACCCGGAGCAAGGAGCGCTTCCGGCCGCGGGAACCAGGCGTGGTGCGCCTCTTCACCTGCGGCCCCTCCATCTACCGCCGGCAGCACCTGGGGAACTACCGGACGTACCTCTACGAGGACGTGCTGCACCGCTACCTGCAGTATCTGGGGTATCGCGTGGAGCGCCTGCTCAACTACACCGACGTGGAGGACAAGGCCCTCGAGGAGGCCCAGGAAGGCGGCGTGAGCCTGGAGGAGGTCACCGGGCCGGTGGCCCAGAGGTTCCGCCAGGAGTGCGGGCTCCTGGGGATCTGGCTCCCCGAGCACGTTGCCCGGGCCTCCACCAGCGTCGAGCAAGCGGCGCGGCTGATCCAGGGCCTCCTGGACCAGGGGGTCGCCTACTGGCACCGGGGCGACGTCTTCTATGATCCGCTGAAATTCCCGGGCTTCGGGCGGCTCTATGGGCTGGACATGACCCGTTGGCCCCGGAAGAAGCGACGCTTCCGCCGGGACACCTACCCGGGCCAGCGGTGGAACCTGGGCGACTTCATCCTGTGGCACCGGGCGAGGGAGGGCGACCCGCCGGAGGCCCGCTGGCAGACCGCCCTGGGGGAGGGCCGGCCCGCCTGGAACGTGCAGGACGCGGCGATGATCACCCAGCACCTGGGCTTCGAAATCGACCTCGCCTGCGGCGGCGTGGACAACCTCTACCGCCACCACGACTACACCATCGCCGTGGTGGAGGCCGTGTCGGGTTCCCGGTTCTGCCCGTTCTGGCTCCACGGGGAGCACCTGCTGGTGGACGGGGCGAAGATGTCCAAGAGCCGGGGCAACGTCGTGTACCTGGAGGAGCCCTTGGCCGAGGGTCGCGCCCCCGAGGATGTGCGCCTCCATCTCCTGTCGACCCACTACCGGCAGCCGCTGGACCTGACCCGGGAGGGATTGGACCGCGACGCGGCGCGGCGCTCGGAGCTCCTGCGCCGGGTGGCGGAGCTGGGGCTGGCACAGGCCTCCGGCTCCGACGCCCCCGAAGAGATGGGGGCCCTGGAGCGGCGCTTCCGGGAGCGGCTCAACGACGACCTGGACGTGGCCGGGGCGATAGCCGCCGTGACGGAGGAGGTGGAGCGGCTGCACCGCCGCCGGGAAGCACTGTCCCCGGGGGAGCGGGCCGGGGCACGGCAGGGCCTCCGGGCCATGGACTCCGTCCTGCGCGTCCTGTGCCCGGGGGAGGGGCGGTAACGATCGGGTAATTCCGTTACCGGATCTTTCCATTGCTTCCATCCGGCGCTTACCCTGCGCTCCACACCCCGCTAAGCTCAAGTGGTCGCGATTCCCTGCCCGCGTGAGGACTTCCCCGTGCCCAGCGACCCGGAGTCTCGCCCCTGCCCAAAGACAGTCGAGGTGTCCAAGCTCGAGGACGTTCCAGCGTGTGACTACTTCCTGTCCGGGAAAGGGGTTCCGGCCCAGGGAACCCGGGTGCGGGTGGCGAACGCGACCGTTGGAGGGCGCCTGCTGGTGGTGGACGAGCAGGGAGCGGGGATCGGGTTCCTGCCGGCGCGCTTCGACCCGCTCCTGGGCTGTCTCAGCCACGGGATCGAGTACCGGGGCCGGGTCTCGGCATCGGCCCTGCGGCCCGTGCCGATCGTGAAGGTGGAACTCTCCTCCCTCTCCCGGCCCCCCCCGCCCGGGGGAGGGGACGAACCGGCGGACGGCCCCTGAGGGGGGTCCTTCCACGAGCGAGAGGAGAAGACGGCCATGCCCGAGTTCGCCAACCCCTTCGCGGGGAACCAGGCCGACCGCACGCTGACCAAGGAAGAGCTGATCCGCGCGATCCGCTACAGCATCGCCGCCGAGTACGAGGCCATCCAGCTCTACGTGCAGCTGGCCGAGTCCACGGACGACGCCCTGGCTCAGGAAGTGCTGCGGGACGTGGCCGACGAGGAGAAGATCCACGCGGGCGAGTTCCTCCGCCTGCTCCACCACCTGGCCCCGGACGAGCAGGGCTTCTACGCCGAGGGCGCAGAGGAGGTGGAGGAAATGATGGAAGAGCACAAGTAGAGCCTGAGGCCGGACTGTAGAGCCTGAGGCCGGACCCCCCGATCCCGCCGCCCGTAGGTGCGCGGGGGCGGCCGGGCCGGCCGGGAAGGGAGGAGCGTGGAACATGCGCCTCAAGGGAAGGAAGGTGGCTCTCTTCTTGGAGAACCTCTACGAGGACCAGGAGTTCTGGTACCCCTACCAGCGCCTGCGCGAGGAGGGGGCGGAGGTGACCGCGATCGCGCCCCGGGCCGACACCTACCACAGCAAGCACGGCATGCCGGCCAAGGCGGACCTGGCGGTGGACAAGGCCAAGGTCGGGCACTTCGACGCCCTGGTGATCCCGGGCGGCTATGCCCCGGACCACATGCGCCGCGTACCCGCCATGGTGGCCTTCGTGAGGGAGATGCACGACCAGGGCAAGGTGGTGGCGGCCATCTGCCACGCGGGGTGGATGCTCGCCTCGGCCGGGATCCTGAAGGGGCGCAAGGTGACGAGCTTCTTCGCCATCAAGGACGATCTGGTCAACGCTGGGGCAGAGTGGGTGGACCAGGAGGTGGTCCGGGACGGCAACCTCATCACCTCCCGCAAGCCCGACGACCTCCCGGCCTTCTGCCGCACCCTGATCGAGGCGCTGGACTGAGTTGCCCATGACCTTCGATTACCCCGAGGGGATGAAACGGCTTGGCGGGGCAAGTCCCGCCCTACGCCTCTCTCGGAGCTGTCAAGGTCAGTCGAGTTTCCTTATGGGGGCTGGCAGCCCATGACCGTGTTTGCCTGGAAGCCCGAGTACGCCCTGGGCGTGGACGAGATGGATCGGCAGCACCGGGAGATCTTCGTCCTCCTGGCCAAGCTGGAGGAGTCCCTGGCAGGGGAAGGGGAGGGGACGAATCTCCGCGCCCTCGCGGCGGTGCGACAGCACGCCCTCCATCACTTCTGCGCCGAGGAGAGCCTGCTGGAAGGGGTCCGCTACCCGAACCTGGTGCAGCAGCGGGTCCAGCACCGCCGGTTCGTCGAGCGGCTGCGGCAGGCGGAGGCGTCCGCCTCCGAAGACCGGCTCTCCCTGGAGGAGGTCCACGGCCTCCAGAGCTGGATATTGGGGCACGTGGTGGGGCTGGACCGGGAGTATCTGCCGTTCGTGACCGGCGCAGCGGGCAAGGCCTCCGGCGAAGCGAAGTGACGGGTCGAGAGAGACTCGCTCAGCGGCCGCTCTCCAGCAAGGCCCCCAACTGCCGGCGCCAGGTGTCGAAGGGCGTCACCTCCCGGTAGCCGCAGACCGTGTGCAGGCCCCGGCCGTCCACGGCGGCGAGGAGGCGCTGGGCGCCCCGGCGGGTCTCCTCCGCCGGGCCGAAGGGGTTGAACTCCATCCGGCCGCCCTTGAGGAAGACGTAGTCGCAGGAGAAGAGCACCCCCTCGAAGCGGTAGAAGCTGAAGCCGGGGGTGTGGCCGTCGCGGTGGATCGCCTCGATCCCGTCCTCCACGAAGTCGGCGACGAAGGGGCGGTCGAAGGGGAAGCCCCGGCACAGGTCGTGGCCGGAGTCGAGCTGGTGGATCCGCACCTCGCACCCGAAGTGCTCACGGTACTGGTTGGACGCCCCGAGGAAGTGGTGGTGGGTGAAGGTGATCACGTCCGCGGGCGGCAGGCTCCGGTCGAAGCTCGCCGGGCAGTCGATCCACCAGATCCGACGCCCCGTCTCCACCCGGTAGGCGGCATGCTCCAGCCCCAGCTCCGGCGTGGAGCGCAGCTGGAAGACCCCCTCGGCCACGGGAGTCGCCACCACCCGGTAGCGGGCGGAGCACTCCTCGCTGGTGAGGAACCGGTCGGGGGTGGCGCCGCAGAAGGGGCAACGGTCGGGGCGCGCCCCGACCATGTTGTACCCGCAGACCAGGCAGACGAACTGTTCCGAGCTCACGGTGCCTCCTGGGACCCGGTGGCGCCTCGCCGGCGGCGCGTCACACGAAGCAGGTGTCCCGCAGGGAGTTGACCTTGGCGATGGCCTGGCACAGCCTGCGGTAGAGGTCTTCGCACTCCCTCTCGAACCCCCGGGGCTTCTCGCAGTACCCCATCTTGGCGGCGATCCACTGCAGATCCTCCATCAGCGAGCCGATCTCCGGGCCGCACTTGGCGGTCTGCCGGGCAAACTCCCGCTGGAGGGGCTCGATGGCCTTGGCCAGCGCCTCGAACTTCTCTCGGAACTTCGCGTCGGCGGCCTTCTCGGCGGCGCCGTGGAAGGCCGCGTAGAACTGCCCGGCATCCCAGTCTTCCATCCTCTTGGCCATGGGTGCTCCTTCCTGTCCCATTTCTTCGAGGCAGTCCCCCCTGGCGCCCGGGACGCTCCCGGCGTGTCCTTCAACCCTTCCCCGCTGCGGCGAACAATTCAAGCGTGCTCCCCGACTTTGACCCCTTGGGATAGCGAAATTACCCAAACGGCTGGTGGAAGGCCCTGCGACCGGAGCCCGGCCATGGGGCCCGTGAACCCCTCGGATAAAGGTCGTGGCCGTTGGTCCAATTCGCTCCGGGATGACTCCGCTCGGCGCGGGCAGTCGGGTATAGTCTTGCCCGGATGGGAGGCCGAATGCCGGGGCGCGGCACCGCGGTCGGGGGCGGCGAGAAGGGGCGACGGCGGGAAATCTTCCCCCGCTCGGGAAGGTTGGGGCTCCCGTCCCCGCTCCCGCCCGGCGCCAGGCTTCCGGATTCGGCTCCTGTCCGACCCATCCACTTCCCCCAAGGAGACGCAGATGGCACCTTTCAGGAAGACCGCCGACGAAGGCCAGGCCCAAGCCCCTGCCAAGACCTCGCCGGCCCAGCGGGTTCGCAAGGCAGCTACGCCCCGCGCCCGCAAGGCGCAAGCACCCGCAGCCTCCACCGGCGGGACCCACGCCCTGGATCGGGAGCGGATGATCCGCCAGGCCGCCTACTACAGGGCGGAGCGCCGGGGCTTCCTCGGCGGCAGCCCGGAGCAGGACTGGCTGGAGGCCGAGGCCGAGGTGGACCAATCCCTCGCCATGCAGGCCGCGCCTGCAGGCAAGGCTTAGGCGGGTGGAGTTCTCTCGCACCGGGGCCCTCTTTCGCGGGCAAGCGAAACCTCCAACGAAACCAAAGGAGAACGGCATGAACGAAGTTGCCTGCGCCCGTGTCCCCAAGGACGTGGCGCCTCTCGCACCGGAGGTGGATCGAGTCTTGCTCCACCACCCCCACTTCCTCGCAGCGGACGCTCGGGACTACCTGCGGCTGGCCCGCCACGCGGCCGGACGAGAGGAGACCGAGCGCTCCCTCTATTGGTACCGCAAGGCCCTGGAGCTCTGGCACCACGCCAACGAGAAGGCCGGCGGGCGGTGGCACAACGAACAGGTGGCGGCGAACCGCGAGTACGGCGACCTGCTCCTGGGGCGGGGGCGCGAGCCGGCGGGGCGGGCGTGACGCAGGCGGCAGCCCTCCGTCTCCGGGGGGCGAGAAAGGAGGCAAGCGATGGCGACCAGAGTGGGAGAAGCCTACTTGTGCGAGGTCTGCGGCAACAAGGTGCGCGTCCTGGAGAGCGGGGACGGGGAGCTGGTGTGCTGCGGCGAACCGATGAAGGCGCTGGGGGACGAGTTCCAGCCCGCACCGGCCACCCCCTCCGGCCCCTGAGGGGATAGGCGTGATGGGAGAGGCCCTGGGGCGGATGCTCGCCGACGAGGGCCTGGAGCACTACCCGGTGGCGATCTCCGGAGAGGTCCGGGAGAGCCTGGTGGTCCTGGAGGCCGAGTCGGGCCGCGAGTACCGGCTGGTGCTCCCGGGCCCGGAGCTCGGGGAGGAGGAGTGGCGCCGCTGCCTCGAGCTCCTGGCCGCCTGGGCTCCGATCCCGGACTACCTGGTGGGGAGCGGCAGCCTTCCTCCCGGGGCTCCCGAGGACTTCTGGGCCCGAGTCGCCCGAGTGGCCGCCAGGTCGGGAGCCCGCATGGTGTTGGACACGTCGGGCCCGGCCTTGGCAGAGGCCCTGGAGCACGGGGTCTACCTGGCCAAGCCCAATCGGGCGGAGCTTGAGTCCCTGGTGGGGAGCCGCCTGGAAGGCGAGGAGGCCCTCCGGGAGGCCAGCCGGGAAGTGGTGGAGAGGGGGGGATGCCGGGTGCTGGCGCTGAGCCTGGGTTCCGAGGGCGCCCTCCTCACCTGGGAGGGCGGGCACCGGCGCGTGCGGGCGCCCGAGGTCGAGATCCGCAGCGACGTGGGGGCCGGCGACAGCTTCGTGGCGGGAATGGTCCTGGCGCTGGCCCGGGAGCGGCCGGTGGAGGAGGCCTTCTGCTTCGGGGTGGCCGCGGGCACGGCGGCGCTGGCGACTCCGGGCACCGAGCTCTGCCGGAAGGAAGAGACCGAAGCCCTCTTCCGGCAGCTGTGCGGCTAGCGTGGCAGCGCTCCGGTCCCGCCTCCGGATCGGCACCTCCGGGTGGCACTACGAGCACTGGAGAGGCCCCTTCTACCCTTCCGATCTCCCCCCGGAGCGGTGGCTCCCGTTCCAGCTTCCCCCTCGCTGGAAGGCCGCGGCTGGAGGGGGAGCTGCCCAGGGCCCGCAGGTACGCCGGGTGGATGGATCGGCAGGCGGCTCCCGCGCGGCAAGGCTCGCCCGCCGCTCCGGAGGGGCGAGCCCCGTCCCATGGGTGCTGCCGGAGCGTTGTTAGGAAGGAGGCCGCTTTGACCTTCACGTCAGTCAACCCCTGCACGGGAGAGCCGGTTGACTCCTACTCTGCGGCTACCTCCGACGAGGTCGAGCGCGCGGTCGGAGGGGCCCGCGAGGCCTTTCGGGGCTGGCGCCGCTCCGACTTCGCCGATCGCACCCGGTGCCTCCGGGAGGCGGCCCGGCTGCTGCGAAACCGGGCCGGTGAGTATGCCCGGCTCATGGCCGTGGAGATGGGCAAGCCGGTCCGCTCGGGGCGCGCCGAGGCAGAAAAGTGTGCCTGGGTTTGCGATTACTACGCGGAGCACGGCCCTTCCCAGCTCGCCCCCCAAGCGGTGGCCACCGATGCCTCCCGCAGCTTCGTGAGCTTCCAGCCCCTGGGCGTGATCCTGGCCATCATGCCCTGGAACTTCCCTTTCTGGCAGGTGCTCCGTTTCGCCGCCCCGAACCTGATGGCCGGCAACGCCGCGCTCCTCAAGCACGCCCCCAACGTGCCCGGCTGCGCCCTGGCCCTGGAGGAGCTGTTTCGAGAGGCCGGCTTCCCGGAGGGGCTCTTCCGCTCGCTCCTCGTGCCGGTGGAGCACGTGCCCGGACTGATCGAGGACCCCCGGGTGAAGGGCGTCACCCTGACGGGCAGCGTCCGCGCCGGCCGGGAAGTGGCCCGCCAAGCCGGGCAGGCCCTGAAGAAAACGGTGCTGGAGCTCGGGGGGAGCGATCCCTACGTGGTCCTGGCGGACGCGGACGTAGACGAAGCCGCGAGGATCTGCGTGAAGAGCCGGTTGACCAATTCGGGCCAGAGCTGCATCGCTGCCAAGCGGCTCATCGTGGTCGAGGCCGTGCGGGCGCAGTTCGAGGCGCGCGTTGTCGAACGAATGGAGGCGGTCCGGGCGGGGGATCCCCTCCGGGAGGAGACCGAGCTCGGACCCCTGGCCCGTGGGGACCTGCGAGACCGCCTCCATGGGCAGGTCATGGAGAGCACCAAGCGGGGCGCCCGCTGCCTGCTGGGGGGACGTTTCCCCTCGGGTCCCGGCTTCTTCTACCCGGCCACGGTGCTCACCGAGGTGACGCCGGGAATGCCGGCCTACGAGGAGGAGCTCTTCGGACCGGTGGCCGCCGTGCTGGTGGCGAGGGACGACGAGGAGGCGCTCCGGATGGCCAACGACACCGCTTTCGGCCTGGGTGCCGCGGTCTTCACCGGCTCCCCGGCCGCGGGCGAGCGCCTGGCCGCCGAGGAGCTCGAGGCCGGCTGCTGCTTCGTCAACGCCAGCGTGCGCTCCGACCCCCGCCTGCCCTTCGGCGGCATCAAGCAGAGCGGCTACGGCCGCGAGCTCTCCGGCTTCGGCATCCGGGAGTTCGTGAACATCAAGTCCGTCTGGGTGGCGTGAAGCACGGCGTCTTCGCCCCGGCGGGCTCCCCGCGGCTCCTCACCCCGCTGGCTTGGGCGCCACCGGCCGGCCCGCGTCGACCCAGGCCTGCACCTGATCCACGGTGATGCGGTCGACGTCCACGCGGTCTCTCCTTTCCCGGGGCCGGGCGCCCGCGGTCAACGAAGCCTGCAGTAGAGGCAGCCGAGGTAGAAAACCAGCGGGATGGCGACCAGGTGCAGGATCGCCCAGCCCGCCCCCAAGAAGCGAAACGTCTGGGGCAGCTTGGCCATGGGAGCCTCCGGGCCCGGTGTCGATCCGGGCGGCGCGTGGGGGGCAGACGCCTGCGCTCGCGGGTTTCTCCCGAGACGGGCAAGGTCCTTGGCAACGAAGGTACTGGCGCCGGCGGAAGCCGTCCACGGCTTGAAGCCCGATTGAGCCGAGAGGCTCCTCGAAATACCCGTTCAGACAGGCAGTCCCCGCCGGGCGCTGCCTCCAGCGCCGCCGCAGGGGAGGCCCCCGGCCCGCCCACGCCTCGACGGCCTGAGGCGCAGCCTCGCGATGGACTCCGGCTCCGGGCTTCTTACTCCTGGGGGGCCTCCGCCGCCCGCAGGGCCAGGGTCTTGGCTTCCTCCTCGGTCCGGCACGCCTGGGACCACTGGGTGCCGTCGGGGAAGGTCACCGAGGCGAACCAGTGGTTGCCCCGCTCGACCACCCTCAGGGTCGCCCCCCGTTGGCTTGCCTCGAGGGTCACGGGCCCCTCGGTGGAGGCCGGGTCTCTGGTCCAGGTCGCCGCCATGGTCTCTCCGATCCCGGGAGGTCGACGCTCCCGGCGGGGTGGGCTCCTCCGGGAGGAGGCCGGAGCAGCACTTCGGGGTTGGAGGGAAACACCACCCGAGCCGCCCGCTGGTACACGCTGTAGTCCCAGGCCCAGTTGATCAGCACGAGCAGTCGAACCGCTTGCGGATGCGTTCGGCGAGGAAGCGGGCTTCCCGTCCGTCCGTGGAGGGGAGGATCACAACGAACTCCTCCCCCCCGTAGCGGGCCGCCAGGTCCACTGTCCGCGTCTCCGCCCGAATCGCC
>JBFLZB010000055.1:23001-25079 GCA_040756475.1 Thermodesulfobacteriota bacterium | reverse complement strand
TGGGAGGGCGGCATCTCCTGTTGCCCGGCGGGCGCCTGGGCCTGCGGGGCTGCGGGCTTGGGCTCTTCCTTCTTGGAACACGCACCCAGGGCCAGGGTGGCCGCCAAGCCGAGTGCGAGCAGCCAGTGCATCTTCATGGGAGTCTCCTTAGGGGGTAAAGTGGCGGAGAGGGGGGGATTTGAACCCCCGGTACCCTTTTGGGGTACACACGATTTCCAGTCGTGCACCTTCGGCCAGCTCGGTCACCTCTCCGGGCCGATCATCGGGGAATTGTCGGAAAGAAACTGGCGGAGAGGGGGGGATTCGAACCCCCGGTAGAGTTTCCCCTACACTGGTTTAGCAAACCAGCGCCTTCAGCCTCTCGGCCACCTCTCCGGCGCTCAGAAGTGGCGCATTCTACAGAGGCCCCGTCCTGGGGGTCAAGGGGTTTGATCGCCGAGGATCTGGCGCAGCGCCGGTTCCAACTCCGGGAAGAGAAAGCGAAATCCCGCCTCCTGGAGGCGCCTCGGGACCATGCGCTGGCTGAAGAGCACGGCGTCGGCGAACTCCCCGAGGACGAACCGCACGGCAAACGCGGGGGCGGGGGTGAGCGCCGGCCGCCCGAGAACCCGGCCCAGGGTGCGGGCGAGGTCGAGCTGGCGCACCGGGTTGGGCGCACACAGGTTGAAGACGCCGTCGAGCTTCGGCCGCTCCAGGAGGAAGAGGATCGCGCGGACCAGATCCTCCCGGTGGATCCACGAGAACCACTGGCGGCCGGACCCCACCGGCCCGCCCAAGAATTTCCGGGTCATGGACGCGAGCTGCTCCAGGGCGCCGCCGCCGGGCCCCAGGACGACGGCGAAGCGCTGGAGGACCACCCGGGCCCCCGCTTCTTTCCCCCGCAGAGCTTCCGCCTCCCAATCCTGGGCCACGCGGGCCAGGAAGTCGCTCCCCAGGGGAGCCGCCTCGTCGAGCTCCCGGTCCCCGGCATCGCCGTAGACCCCGACGGCCGAGGTACTCAGCAGGGAAAACGGCTTCCCGCGGGGGAGCGCCGCCACCAGGTTGCGGGTTGTCCGCACCCGGCTCTCGCGGATGAGCGACTTCTTCGCGGCGTCCCACCGGCCGTATATCGGCGCCCCGGCGAGGTTCACCGCGGCGTCGCACTCCCCCAGCGCGTCCCACCAGGGACCCGCTCCCGAGGGTTCGCCCTCCACCACCTGGACGCCGCCGGACAAGCCGGCGGTTGGCTCACCGGGGCGCGCCAGGAGCACTACCTCGTGCCCCTGCTCTCGCAAGAACGGCACCAGCCGCGCCCCCACGAACCCCGTCCCACCCGTGAGGAAGATCTTCATCTCCGGCTCCTCCAGATCAAACGTGCACTCGGTCACACCGGCAACTGGTCGAATTGGCTTCCACGGGGGGTGATGCGGCACGTTCGTCCTTCAGAGGAAGGGGGCGCCGAGCGCCAAGCTGCCCCCGTGCCTCAACTCCTCGGCGCGGAACTGGCTTACACGGCAACCGCCGAGGCGAAGGCGAAAGCTGGGTCTCCCGGGTGTGCCCGACGAGCCCGGCTTGCCAAGGCCCCCGGCCTTCAGAACCCGGGATATTTCCTCCAGAGCCTTTGGCTCTCTTCATCATCCGTCGCGTCTTCCCCGATCTTCCAGTCCCGAAAGGCGTAGAGGTCGTCCGCCAGCTCCGTGATCACCTCGCGAACCTCCAACGGCTCGAGCCACTCGGAGGGGATCGCCTCGACGCCGTGGAGGGTGCCCAGCAGGTTCCCGGCGATGGACCCCGTCGAGTCGGAATCCCCGTCGTGGTTCACGGCCAGGAGGACCCCCTCCCGGAAGTCCCGGGCCACCAGGGAGCAGTAGACCGCAATGGCCAAGGCCTCCTCGGCCACCCAGCCCTGTCCGAGCGCGGCGATCGCTTCGTCGTGGCCGCCGCCGGAAACGGCCAGTTCCTCTGCCCGCTCGAGTGCCCGCAGCGTCTCCCCGTGGCCGGCCCTCGCGCGCAGACAGGCCTTGGCCGCCACCAAGGCCTCCGGCAGGTCGGCCCCGTCGGTCAGTTCCAGGATCAGCACGGCCAAGACCCCGCCGGTC
>JBFLZB010000055.1:0-22901 GCA_040756475.1 Thermodesulfobacteriota bacterium | reverse complement strand
GAGTGCCCGCAGCGTCTCCCCGTGGCCGGCCCTCGCGCGCAGACAGGCCTTGGCCGCCACCAAGGCCTCCGGCAGGTCGGCCCCGTCGGTCAGTTCCAGGATCAGCACGGCCAAGACCCCGCCGGTCAGCGAACCGGTCGGGTGGCCGTGGGTCAGCGCCGCAAGTTGGGCACCCAGATGGAAGGCATCCTCCTGCGCCCGATGCTGCCCCGACCGCCAGGCAAACAGGCCAACCGGGGCCACCCGCATCACCCCCCCGCAGCCCTTGCTGTCGTTGCGGGCCGGGTCGCCGGGGGACTTCATGGCGCGCAAGACGGAAAGGCACGTGGTGCCCGGGGCGCGCCGCTGGTGAAGCCCGCGCCGCTGGAAGAGCCAGTCCGTCCTCTCCTCGTCGAGCTGGACGTGGCGGGAAGGCCGCTCCCCTTGGGTCTGGAGCCAACGCAGGTAGGCGTGGGCGGTCATGCCGGCCCACCCATGGCGACGGCTTCCAGTGCAACGCCCGCTTCCCCCGCGCCGTTCCCGGTGAGTCTGGACGCGCTCTGGGATCTCGATCAGGTCACGGATGTAGGTCATGTCGGTCACGGGTCACGGGTCACGGGTCGCGGACCTGTCTGCCTCTTCTGGATCTGCTCCAGGATCTCATCTCGCTCGCTTTCCGAGAAATCGGCCCCGTAGAACCTCAGGAACAAACGCTCCTCCAGGCGCTCTTCTCCCTGTGCCCGGAGCCCTGCCAGCGTGAGCGCTTTCGCCGTCTCGAACATCTCACACCCCATTCGCAGCCGCTCTGCGTTGGGCCGACTCAAAAGCAGGCCCCGGTAGATCCTCGCCGCCTCGGGGGTCGTGTCGTTCACGACATCACCTCTTCTAGGAGGTCCGAAAGGCTCAGTTTCGCTGCCCAGGTCGCCAGGTACTCGCGATCCAAGTCGGCGACGGCCTCGACCAGGTTACGCACGTCGCCGAGTTGAAGCTCCGAACGGCTGTCTCGGGCCCAGTCGAGTTTCGACAGGATGAGATCCTCGGGCGCCACGATGTGGAACGAGACGCCCAACACCGCCACCTGCCGGCGCCGCGAGAACTCGAGCCGCCGGTACTCCGTGTCTTTGCGGACGATGCAGTCCACCTTGACCATGAACCCCTGGTGGATGAGGTTGAACATCGTCCGCCGCGCCAGGGCGGTGGCCGCCGCCTCGGGGCTGAAGTAGTAGTCCTCCCCGAGCACCCGCTCGAGCTTGCCCACGTCGCCCTGCCGCAGCTCCACCACCAGGTCGATGTCGCGGGTCATCCGCGGCAGAGCGTAGTAGTTCATGGCCACCGAGCCGCTCACCATGTAGGGGATGCAGGCCCGGTCGAGGCGCGAGACGATGTCCTTGAGGACTTCCAGCTGTTCGGTCAATGGGCTCCCCTTCGACTCGTAGGGCGGGGCTTGCCCCGCCGTGCGACCTCACACAAGCTGCTGCTGCTTTGGTTTCCGACCCCGCCTCTTCCCAACCTTCGCCGGCGGCGACCAGGCTCGGATGGCATCGGGGACTCGCAACCTCCTACGGCATATCGAGAGCGCAACGCACCCAGGGCAGGGCTGCGCCCAGATGCCGGACCAGCTTGCGGTCCGCGGTCCAGAACTCGGCCCCCAGCCGTTCCGCCAGGGCGAGATAGTGGGCGTCGTAGGTGGCGGGCAGCCCGGCCCGGCGGGCAAGCAACACCGCCTCGACGTGCAGGGCGTTGTCGCCGATGAGTTGGACGGGCAGCGCCAGCACGGTATCCAGTGCCTGCTGCACCTCCTCCCCGATCAGCTCTCCCGCCCTCTCGTAACGGTACAGGGCATGGGTGACCTCGTAGTACAGAAGCGTCGGAGCCACGAGAGTTCGGTCGGCGGACTGCCATGCCTCCCAGAGCCCCTGCACTCGCTCGCTTTCGGGCGTATCTACCAGGAGGCGGACGACGACGCCGGCGTCAACGCACAGGGGCGAGTTCATCGGTACGCTCCTCACGCATCTCGGCGATCACGTCCTCAGGTGCCGGGAGCGGTCTGCCACTTCTGCGTGCCCGGATCGTCTCTCGCAGCGCCCGGGCGCGGGCCAGCACCTCAAGACCGCCCCGAAGGTGTTGCGCCTCTTGGAGCTTGCCATAGGCCGCCATGGAGAGGAGCACGGCCTCGGGGCTACCCCCTCTTTCCACGATGAGAGTCATGTTCTGCTCCTTCACCCGCCGGAGCCATTGGCCAAAGTGGACTCGGGCCTCGGTGGCGCTGATGCTCTGTTCCATCGGTACTCTCCCCTCTTCGGTTCGAATCCATCAATGGTTCGATGGATCAAAGCATACCATGAAGGGGGTCACGGGTCGCGAGTCACGAGTCGCGAGTTAATCGTCAAGGGCATTGGACCCGCGACCCGTGACTTGTCCATCCCGACTCGGGACCCGCGACCCGTGACTTGTCCATCCCGACACGCGACTCCCCGGTGCACGTTCTGGAGTCAGGGGTCGGGGATGCGTGCCCACTGGGCGCGGGTGATGACCGCGCCGAATGTGCCGTTGGGCTTGGCACGGTGGAGTACGTCGAGGAGTTCCCGCACGAGGACGGCCGTGTCCCCATAGAGCTCCTTCCAGGCGAGCAGCCACCTTCCGAGGGCTTCCTGCTCCGGGCCGGCTGCTTGTGCCAGGTTCACGGCCTCCATCGGGTCGGCGTACTTCCCTTGGCAAGGTCTCGCCCGACCCACGCGACAACCTGCCGGATCAAGTCGTCAATGGACGGAAGCGGACGGTCCCGGACGCAAGACAGGCCGGAAACCCTTGTATTGCTTGGGTCGTCCGGCCTTCGTTGTATCTGCCTGGATCAAACCTTGGCGGAGGGGGTGGGATTCGAACCCACGGTACCTTTCGGTACGGCGGTTTTCAAGACCGCTGCCTTCAACCGCTCGGCCACCCCTCCGGGGGTTCGGGACGCGGGCTTCGGGGTTCAGGCGATCCGGTCGGTGCCCATGTAGGGACGAAGGGCCTCGGGGATCAGGACAGAGCCGTCGGCCTGCTGGCCGTTCTCGAGAATCGCCACCAGGGTGCGGCCCACGGCGAGGCCCGAGCCGTTCAAGGTGTGGACGAGCTGGGTGCCCTTGCCCCCCTTGGGGCGATACCGGATGCTTGCCCGCCGGGCCTGGAAGTCCTCGAAGTTCGAGCAGGAGCTGATCTCGCGGTACACGCCCTGGCTCGGGAGCCACACCTCCAGGTCGTAGGTCTTGGCGGAGGAAAACCCCAGGTCCCCCGTGCACAGGCTCACCACCCGGTAGGGAAGCCCCAGGCGCTTCAAGATCTCCTCGGCGTTTGCCGTGAGCCCCTCGAGCTCCTCGTAGGAGCGGTCGGGGTGCGCGAACTTCACGAGCTCCACCTTGTCGAACTGGTGCTGGCGGATCATTCCCCGGGTGTCCTTGCCGTAGGCGCCGGCCTCGGCCCGGAAGCACGGGGTGTAGGAGACGTACCGCACCGGGAGGTCTTCCTCGGGCAGCACCTCGTCCATGTGGAGGTTGGTGACCGGGACCTCGGCGGTGGGGATGAGGTAGTAGTCGGTCCCCTCCAGGTGGAAGAGGTCTTCGGCGAACTTGGGGAGCTGGCCGGTGCCGGTCATGGCCCGGGAGTTGACGAGGAAGGGGGGCAGCACCTCCAGGTAGCCGTGCTCCCGGGTGTGGAGGTCCAGCATGAACTGGATGAGGGCCCGCTCGAGGCGGGAGCCCAGGCCCTTGAGGACGACGAAGCGGGCGCCGGAGATCTTGGCCGCCCGTTCGAAGTCGAGAATGCCGAGCCGCTCGCCCACTTCCCAATGGGGCAGGGGCTCGAAGTCGAAGGTCCTGGGCTCCCCCCAGGTGCGCACCACGGGGTTGTCCCCCTCCCCCTCCCCCGAGGGCACGGAGGCGTGGGGCGCGTTGGGCACGCGCAGGAGGAGGTCGTCCAGCACGGGCTCCACCTCCCGCAACGACGCTTCGAGCTCCTTGATCCGCTCCCCTACCCCGCCCATCTCGGCTACCAGGTCGGCTGCATCGCCTCCCTCGCGCTTGCGCTGGCCCACCCGGCGGGAGATCTCGTTTCGGCGGTTGCGAAGCGCCTCCAACTCCTGGAGCAGGTCGCGCCGGCGGTCGTCGAGGGCCAGGATGCGGTCCAGGTCGACCTCGGCCCGGCGCCGCTTCAGGTAGGTGCGCACGGCGTCGGCGTTGTCGCGAATCCACTTGATGGCCAGCATGGGTCCTCCCGGGAAGCCGGTGGGGCGAGGGGCGGATTATAGGAGCCGGTTTTTCGCAGCGTCAACGCCTTTCCCCTGCCTTGATCCTGCCTTGACAGCTCCCGAGCCCCGGCAAAGATTGGCCCCACGTGCGCCACGCCCCCGGAGAGCCGCCGATGCCCCTGCAACCCCGAGACCGCCGCACCCTGCTTCGGATCGCCCGAGACGCGGCGGCGGCCGCCGCCCGCCGAGAGCGGTTTTCGGCGCCCCCGCCCGAGTCCGCCGCCCTGCGGGAGCCCCGGGGAGCCTTCGTCACGCTGCACCGCTCGGGCACGCTGCGCGGCTGCATCGGGACCTTCGAGGCTTCCGCGCCCCTCTATTCCACGGTGGCGGAGATGGCCCGCTCGGCCGCGGTGGGCGACCCCCGCTTCGAAGTCCTGCGCCCCGCAGAGCTGCCGGAGGTGGAGGTGGAGATCAGTGTGCTCTCCCCCCTGCGCCCGGCCCGGGCCGAAGAGGTGGTGGCGGGGCACCACGGGGTGTACCTGGAGCGGGGGTACCAACGGGGCGTGCTCCTGCCCCAGGTGGCCGTGGAACACGGCTGGGACCGGGAGACCTTCCTCGAGCAGACCTGCCGCAAGGCCGGCCTGCCCCCGGGGGCCTGGCGGCACGGGACGACGATCTACGTGTTCGAGGCCGAGGTGTTCGGGGAGGAGGCGTGCGAGGAAGGAAACTGACGGGCCCGGCACCCGGGGTTCCGTCGCGGAACGAAACGGCACGCCCCCACCATCGTCTGCGACGCCGGCTCTTCCCGGCAGGCCCGGTTCGCGCGCCGACCTGGCGGGGCGAGCCCCGCCCTACGGCTTTGCCGCTGACAGCGGACGGCTGGCAGCCGCCCGCTCCATCGACCCCCCTCCCCTCCTTCGCAGGCCCTCCCCCAGGGGCACTACCTGCACCCCGGCCGCCTCGATGGCGGGGGCCCACCGGGCCAGCGCCCGGTGGGTGACGGCGTGGGGGTGCCCGATGGCCACGGCGAACCCCCCGGCCCGCGCGGCCTCCACGGCCTTCTCGATCTGCCGGCCCACGGCCTCCTCGTCCCGGTCGTTGTCGAGAAAGACGTCCCTGCGGGCCCACCGCAGCCCCGCCCGGCCGGCAGCCTGGGCGGCGACGCTGCGCGGGGAGGTGAGGCTGTCGAGAAAGTACAGCCCCCGGGCCGCGAGCTCGTTCATGACCCACCTCATGGGCAATTCGAGCTCGGTGAGCCGGGAGCCCATGTGATTGTTCACCCCCGCCGCTCCGGGAACGGAGACGAGGTTGCGGGCCACGGAGCGACGCACCGCTTCTTCGTCCATGCCCTCCAGGAGGGCGCCTTCCCCCGGATCGCGCTCCGGATAGCCCTGGGGCTGCATGGGAAGGTGGAGCAGGACCTCCCGGCCCCGCTCTCGGGCAAGGTGGGCCACCTGGCTGCTCAGGGGAAGGTGGGGCAGGATGGCCGGGGTGATGGGCAGGGGAAGGTCGAGAAACGCCTGGGCCTCCTCCCGGCTCCGGCCCAGATCGTCGATGACGATGGCGAGCAGGGGCGTCGGAGGGAGGGCGGGCGGCAGGGACCACCAGAGCTCCACCGGGAAACGCCCTTCTCCCGCCCGGAGCTCCAGGCCCAGCGCCCCCTCACCGTGGGAGGTCTCCACCACCCGGGCGCCGTGGCGCTGTGCGGCGGCCTCCAGCCGCTGCCGCAGGATCCGGCCCGCGGCACGGTCGGCCACGGCGACCCGGGTGCCCCGGGGATCGAGCGGGCCCACCAGGTCGCTCCAGGCCCGGAGGGCGCGGGAGGCGTCCGAGGGCTGAAAGGAGGCCCCGGGGGGGGGCTCGGGCCGCCGGGGAAGCTCCCGGTAGAGATATCCTCCGGCCAGGCCCACGAGCAGCGCCAGGACGACCGTGCCCGCCCAGCCCAGGAGCCGGCGCCGCCCCCGCCTGGCCTTTCGCCTACGGGCCACCGCTCCCCCGCGCAGGGTTCCGGTCCGCCCCGCTGCCCAGGGCCTGGAAGATCTTCCACCCCTTCAGCAGCTCCAACGCCCGCTCCAGCTGCAAATCCTCCGCCGCCTCTGCAGCCTCGGGCCCCGGCTCGGCCGCCTCGATGGGGGGGTGCTCGAAGTGCCCGCGAAGGTCTTCTTCCCGGGTCTGGCCGTGGGGCGGAAGCGGCTGGACCACCGTGACGGCGCCGCTGGGAACGTGCACGTCGGGCACGATCCCCTTGGCCTGGATGCTCCGGTCCGCAGGGGTGTAGTAGAGGGACGTGGTCACCCGCAGGCCCGACCCGTCGGAGAGGGGCAGGATGGTCTGCACGCTCCCCTTGCCGAAGGTGCGCTCCCCCAGGACGAGGGCGCGCCCGTGGTCCTGGAGGGCCCCCGCCACGATCTCGGAGGCCGAGGCCGTGCCCTCGTTGACGAGGACGATCAGGGGCAGATCCGGCTCGTCGCCGTCGTCCCGCGCGGTGTAGATGACCTCCTGCTCCGGGTCCCGCCCCCGGGTGGAGACCACGGTGCCCCCCTTGAGGAAGAGATCCGCCACCTTGACCGCCTGGTCCAGGAGCCCCCCGGGGTCGTTTCGCAGGTCGAGGATCAGGCCGTCCAGGGGCCCCTCTTCGGAGAGCTCCCCCAGGGCCTTGCGGACCTCGGCGTGGGTACCCTGCTGGAACTGGGCGACCCGCACCACCCCGATCCCGTCGACCCGCCGGGAGCGCACGCTGCGGATGCGGATGACGTCGCGCACCAGAGTGAAGGCCAGGGGGCTCTCCAAGCCCTCCCGCAGGACGTGGATGGTCACCTGGGTGCCCTTGGGGCCCCGCATCCGCCGCACCGCCTCCATGAGCTCCATGTCCTGGGTGGGCTCCCCCTCGATCATCACGATCACGTCGCCGGGCTGGATGCCGGCCACGGCAGCGGGGGTGTCCTCGATGGGCGCCACCACGGTGAGCCGGCCGTCCCGCACCGAGACCTCGATGCCGAGCCCGCCGAACGCCCCCTCGGTCTCGACCTGCATCTCGCGGAACATGTCGGGATTGAGGAAGGAGGAGTGGGGATCGAGGCGGGAGACGATTCCCTGCACCGCGCCGTAGACCAGGTCCTCGGCGCTGATCTCCTCCACGTAGTCTCTCTGTACGATATCGAGCACTTCGGAGAGAACCTTCAGACGCCGGTAGAGGTCGTCCCGGGCCTCGGGGGCGAGCTCGGGGGCGCGGGCCGAGGGACCCTGGACCAGGGCCAGACCCGCCAGGACCACGGCCAGGGAAAAGAGGGCGGTTCGTCGCAAGGATGACTCCGGTGCGCGGCGGGCGCGGGTACGGGGTTCAGCGGGCTCCGGCCAGGAACTCCGCCACATTGTACGCGTGGTCCCCGATCTTCTCCAGATTGGTGAGCATGTCGATGTAGATGAGGCCCGGCGCCACCTGGCACGCCCCCTCCTGGAGGCGGCGGATGTGCCCCTCCCGCAGGTTGTCCTCGAGGTGGTTGATCCGGTCCTCGAAGGCCCGGGCCTGGGACAGGATCGCCGTATCCCGCGTCGTCATGTGGTGGGCGGCAAACCCCACAAACTCCTGGGCCACCGCGAAGATGTCCCGGATGCCTGCACGGGCGTCCTCGGTGAACTCGATCTTGTTGCGGTGCATGCGCGCCGCCAACTTGGCCAGGTTCTCGGCGTGGTCCCCCACCCGTTCCAGGTCGGCGATCACGTGGAGCATGTCGGCGACCTCCTTGGAGGCGTCCGCCGAGATGGACTTCTGGGAGAGGTGGGTGAGGAAGTCGGTGATCTCCTTCTGGAGCAGGTCGACCAGTTGCTCCTTCTGCACCACCCGGTTGAACGACGCCTCCTCCCCGGTCTGGAAGTACTCCCAGGAGCGCCGCAGCATGGCGTCGGTCACCTGCGCCATGCGCGCCACCTCCAGGCGGGCCTGGCCCAGCGCGATATCCGGTGTGTCGAGCACCTTTGGGTTGAGATACTTCAGGTGAAACTCCAACTCGACCGCCCCGGCCTTGTCGGGGACGAGCCAGCTCGCGGCGCGGGTGAGAAGCCCGAGCAGGGGCAGGAAGACGAGGCAGTTGACCACGTTGAACAGGGTGTGGGCGTTGGCGATGTGGCGGGCGATGTAGGGCTTGTCTCCCACGGCCCCCCCGAGGAGGGCCGCTTCTTCGGCGGTCTGGATCACGAAGTCGGGATTCCCCGGGGTAATTGCGTCGACCAGCTCCATGAAGAGGGGAAGGACGAGCAATATCCACGCGACCCCGCACAGGTTGAAGAGCGAGTGGGCCCGGGCGGTGCGCCGCGCCGCCGCGTTGGTGCCGATGGATGCCAGGTTGGCCGTGATGGTGGTGCCGATGTTGTCCCCCAGGATGATCGCGACGCACGCCTTGAAGTCCAAGAGCCCCGTCGCCGCCAGCGCCATGGTGATGCCCACGGTGGCGGAGCTCGACTGCACGATCATGGTGAAGATCGTCGCCACTCCGATGGCCAGGAGCGGGCTCGCACCGAAGCGGATGAACCACTCCTGGAACATGGGATCCGAGCGCAGGGGCCCGAAGGCGTCGCGCATCACGGTCATACCGAAGAAGAGCAGGCCGAAGCCCAACAGGATCTCTCCGGTGTTCTGCCACTTCTCCCGCTTGGTGAAGAGCTTGAGCCCCATGCCCGCGCCGATGGCGGGCAAGGCGTAGTGCTGGATTTTAAAGGCGATCAGCTGGGCGGTGACGGTGGTGCCGATGTTGGCCCCGAGGATGACCCCGACTGCCTGGGTCAGGTTCATGAGGCCCGCGTTGACAAACGAGACCACCATGACCGTGGTGGCGCTGGAGGACTGCACCACCGCCGTCACCACCAGGCCCACCAGGAGCGCGACGATCCGATTCCGGGTCAGCATCTGGAGCAGCTGGCGCAGCCGCGCCCCGGCCGAGCGCTGGAGGCCCTCGGACATGATGCGCATGCCGAAGAGGAACAGGCCCAGCCCACCGACTACGCCGAAGGCCATCTGCTGCATCATCGACGGGGCTCCTTGGCGGGGGGAAGACGGGAGGCGCAGGGTACTTCAGAAGGGGGGACGGCTTCAACCCGCGCAGAGCCCTGGGCAAACGCCGCCAAACCGGCCCGGCGGGAGGCGCCCCGTGCCTACAGGAGCTCTTCGGGGGCAAAGAGGCGGCGCCCCGCCAGCACGTCCAGGGCACGCACGGTGCGCAGCACCCCCGGATTTCGCACGTCCGCCATCACGTGGGTCAGGCCCGCCCCGGCGGCTGCCGCCAGGAAGACCTCCTGGAGCCACGGCACTCGCCCCCTTGCGGCCGCACCGGTGGTGAGGTTGGACAGCCCCAGGATGGTCTTGACCGGCTGCCCCAGCACCTCGGGCAGGCGGCGCAGCACCTCGAGCAGCTCCGCGTCGTACTCCTGGCCGTCCACCCAGCCCAGGGGAGCGACCACGGGGTCGAACCACAGCCGGTCCACGCCGACGCCCCGCGCTTCGCACCGGCCGGCGAGCTCGACCGCCAGGGCGAGCCGCGCGTCGACTCCCCGGGGGATCCCCCGGGCCATGAGCAGTACGACCAGGTCCGCGCCCCGGTGGGCCGCGACCTCGAGAATCTCCTCCCGCCCCGAATCGCCGGAATACCCGTTGCACACCACCGGACCCTGCCACAGCTCGCAGGCGCGCTCCATGACGGGGGCGCGTAGCGTGTCCACCAGGAGACCCCCCCGCCACCACGGCGCGAGGGCCCCCAGGACGAACGCCATCGCTTCGGGCCCGCCCCAGCGCCCGGCGCCCAGGTTCACGTCCAGGTACGCGGCTCCGGCGCGCTGTGCCTGCTCGGCAAGCACCTCCAAGGGCCCCACGTCCTCCTCGCGCACGGCACGGGCCACGTCCGGATGGGTCACGGTACAGTTCTCGGCCACGAGGATCACGAGGCGCTCTCCCGGAAGAGGACGACGCAAAGGGACGAGTCGGGTCTTGCAACCGTGCGCTACACCAAGGGTGGGGCCGCTTCAGCGGTTGCCCTGGGAGGGTTGGGAGCCCTCTTCCAGGCCTTCACCGGCCGGAGGCGAGGGGGAGGGGCGCTGGGCGTCCTGGCGCACGAAGGGCGCCCCGGCTTCCCACCGTCGGCCCCGCTCGACCACGGCACCGGCCTCCGCACCCGCTTGCCGAGCCGCCCGGGCAAGGCGGCGCACGGTGTCGACGCCCTGCCCGGCGAAGAGGAACAGCAGAGCGGCCGCCAGGGCGGCCAGACCCAGCGCCGCCAGGGCGTCGGGGACGCGGGAGAGGCGGGCGGGCTTGGGCTCGACCCGGGCGTAGCGGGCGGCCCCCAGGGGGGTGATGAGCCCCTTCTCGCACAGGTGCGCCAGGGCCTCCCACCCCACGAACTCCCCCAGGCGCGCCCGATCCACCACTTCCCTCACGGTCAGCGTGCCATCCACGAGCTGGTAGACCCGGCTCTGCGCCCGACCGAGGTCGGTGGCTTCCGGAGTCTCGGCCACGCGCCCGTAGACCTGCTTCTCGGAAGGAACCCGCTCCAGGAGCTTGGGCCACTCGTCGAGCTGGCGAAACCCCTCCATGAGGAGCTCTCCCACGTCCATGGGTACGCTCACCCCCTCTTCCGGTTCCACGGGGCCGGGAACGAACCGAAAGCTCCCCCGGCGCAGCTGGAGCAGGCGGTATGCCGTCTCCCGGTGCTGCAGGGCGAGCACCCCCTGGAAGTCGGCGATGCGCACCACGCCCATGCGCAGCAGGATGTCGCCGAGCCGCCGCAGGCTCTGCCGCTGTGCATCCAGGGCCTGGGCGAGCTGGGCCGCGGTGACGAGCCCAGACCGGACCAGGAGCGAGCCGATATACTCCGCCGGCGTTCGCTTGTCGGGCCATGCCTCCAGGAGATTGCCCTCCAGGAAGCGAAGCCGCGCCAGCCCGTGCGGAGTCTGGATCTCCAGGGTCCCGGTCTTGCCCTGCTGGGAGATGAGCTGGAAGATCTCGGAGATGCCGAAGGACTCGATGTTTCCCTGGAGCGGCATGGCTCAGCCCTCGGCGCCGGAGGGTCTGCGGGTCGCCGTCCACAGCGCCGCGCAGTGGACCAGGACGAGCGCCGCCGCGGCGCCCCACGGACGCCCCGGAGGCGACCACGGCAGCAGCGCCACGGGGTACAGGACCCCCAGGGCGACCCATCCCGCCAGGCCCGCCCACAGGGCTCCGACGGTGAGCTGGACCAGGGAGCCGGTGGCGAGAAACGAGCTCCAGCCCGGCATCAGGGCACCGCCCAGCCGCAGCCAGCGGGAACGCCGGGCCTGCCACGCAGCGATGTGCCGCGTCTGGCGCTCCTTCTCCGCCGAGTCCGCTTCGTCTTCTCGCTGGGCCGCCCAGCAGGCGGGACACAGGAGCGTGCCCCTGACCCGGCGCCCGCACCGGGGGCACACCAGGAACCCGCAGGACGGACACCGATGGCTGCGACGTCCGCTCCCGGCCTTGGCGGTGGAGAGGAGCGCGCCCAGTGCCAGCACCGCGAAGAACGCAGGATTCCAACCGGCCGACGCAAAGAACAGGCCCCGGGAGAGGGTGCCGACCCAGGGCGCCGACTCCCCGCCCCGGCCCAGGAGCTCATCCCGGATCCACTCGGCGGGCAGCGCCGGCGCGATGGGGACCAGATGCCGGGCCGCCTCCGTGGACCGCTTCCGGGTTCGATCCACTCCCGGGGCGCCCAATCCCCGCGCCCGCTCCAGGGCATCGTCGGCGAGACCGAGCTCGAGCCGGTCCAGGTGCACCACGTGGCGGTTGAGCCAGGGCAGCGGATCCCGCGGATCCTCCTCGCCCGCCCTCGAGAACGCCGCCAGGGCCTCATCGGTGCGCCCCTGCTGGAACCGCAGGGTCCCGAGCTCCTGGTATATCAGGGACCGCGGTGCGGTCGGCAGGGAGAGCGCCTGCCCCAGGAGGGCCGCCGCGTCCTCCTGGCGATCGGCCCGGCGCGCGACCCGGGAGCGGGCAAACAGGGCCCGGGCGTCGCCGGCGGAAAAGGTGCGCTCCAGGTCTGCCGCGAGCGCTGCTCCGCCGTCGCCCTTCCATACCCGGTAGAGGGCCCAGGCCCGTTCGCCGGGGGCGCCGGCGACGGCCGAGAGCGCGTCCAGGGACGCGGGAAGAAGGCAGCCCACCCCCAGACACGCTCCCAGCACCCAGCGTGCGGGGCGGGGAAGGTAGGGCGCGAGGGCCAGGCCGGCGAGCAGGGCGAACAGCGCGGGTCCGGCGCCGGCCGTCCACAGGGCCACGCCGGCGAGCACGGCGAAGATGGCCGGGGTCCGCTCCCGAAAACGACGGGGAAAGCTGTCGCGGTAGTCGTGGAACACGAGGGCGCCCCAGGCCGTTCCCGCCAGCAGCAGCAGGGCCAGGGCGGCGGCCCACGAAGCCAGGGCGGCCCCGGCCCCCATGCGCCGCAGGGCCACGGCCTGGGCCCAGGGATCCGAGAGCACCCGTACCAGCCACCGGGAACCCTCGGCCGAAGCCGCCAGGGGGCGTTCCGGGAAGTAGAGCCGCGCCAGGAACACCCGGGGCCGAGGGTCCGCCGGGGCCGCTTCGGCGGCCAGGCTGGCGAGGCTCTCGGCCCGTGCGGGATCGGCCGCCTCCCGGGCGCGCCGAAGCAGTGCCGCCGCCAGGGGTGCCATGTCGCCGTAGGCTCCGGCGGATCGCTCCGCCTCGAGGCCCGACAGGAAGTCGCCCCTGCGCCCCGGATCGACCGCATCCCCGACCCAACGTTCCGGCAGATCGGAGGCCGAGGCGCACACAGACATGACCCCCCACAGGACCAGTGCCCGCACGCACACCCGCCTCAAGGAGTTCCCGCTGATGGCACCACGCTCCTTCCGCGCTCCAGGCGCCGCGAGGCCCCGGTGCTCCAGGATGGGGGCTGTCCCCTTCGATCTACCGGATCGCGGCCCGAGCTATGGGCCCTTTCGTTCGACCGCGCGGACATACTTGAGCTTGAGCTCCTCCTCCAGGGTCCGAAGCAGGGTCTCCTCGTCCCGGGTGAGATTCCCGCGCGTCTTGGCCTCGAGCATGTCGAAGATGTCGATGGAGTGGCGCGCCTGCTCGAGGTCCACGCTGTACTCCTCGGTCCCCGGGACCGGCAGCTCACCCATCCAGGTCAAGGCCATCTGCCCCAGCCCGAGGACGAACGAGGAAAAATCCACCGGGGGCAGAACCCCCGCCGGCCGCCGCGCGCCCGCCGCTTCCGCGGTGCCTTCCCTTTCGGCCGAAGGGCCCTCATCCTTGACCCCGCGCCGGTCCCGAACGGTAAATCCCCTCTCTTCCGCCATGGGCCACCTCCCGGCTCTGGAACGGTACGTGTTTGGATTCTTTCAGGATATCGATCGGATGGTCAGATGGTTCGTTCCAGGTTGATGCTTCGGGAGGGGGAAAACTGATTGGCGCCGAAGAACTTCGTGAGGTTTCGGTCGTCGACGGACACCAGGGTGCTGATCTTTCGCACCCCGATCCGCCTCACGTGGTCGACGAACTCGCCGATCAACTGCCGCCCGATGCCGCCGTGGTGGCAATCCGGATCCACGCCGATGGTGTCGATGGTCGCCTGGTCCTCGAAGATGCCGTACTCCCCCATGTAGAGCTCCCCCATGACGAAGCCCACGACCTTCCCGTCTTCCTGCTCCGCCACGAGAGAGATGGGCAGGGAATCGGACGACTCCACGATCTTCGCGAACTTGACCTTGTAGTACTCCGCTCGCGGCGCCCCGAGGATCTTTGCGTCGATGCCAACCACGGCCTCGAAGTCTTCGGGGATCATCAGTCGCACTCTCGCGGGGGTCGCACTCATGACGTCTCCTTTCTCTTCTTCCGGACGATCGTCCTCCGGTCGTCCGAAAGGGGCGGCGGCACGGGCCTGCCGGATAGTCGCTGCACCGCTCCGAACAGCGGCGGACACACCTCGAAACAACGCCCGCACTTGATGCACTTGTCCTGGTCGATCACGTGGACGCGGTTCTTTGCGCCGTCGATGGCCTCGACCGGGCACCTCTTGGCACACACCGCACAGGCCTGGCACTTTTCCGGATCGATGTAATAGGACGCCACCTCGTGCAGCAGGCGATGAATCTCGTCCCCCGAATAGAGTCCCTCGTAGGCCGCCGCGGACTCGAGACGCACCTGGAGCTTCTCCCGCTTCTCGACCTTGATGTAGGGTACCAGTTTCGAAATCGCCTCCAGCCGGCACGCCAGCTCGGCCTCGTCGACGCGCTCCGAAGCACCCAGGGGCCCCAGTGCGCGGATGGACTGGCTGAAGTCGTTGACCAGGTCGGAGAACCGGTTGCCCTCGGCGCCGGATAGGAGCTCGATGCGGATCCGCGCCGGGTCGATCCCCACCTCCTCCAGGATCTTCTTGCACAACTGCACCATGCTCAGGGCGTAGAAGTTCCCCTGGGTCGTGTAGTTGCACTCGTTGAGCCGGCAGCCGGCGATGAAGACTCCGTCCGCCCCCTTCTCGAAGGCGCGAAGCACGAAGGCCAGGTCGATCCTGCCCGTGCACATCACGCGGATGAGGCGTACTTCCGTGCTGTACTGTAGTCTGGAAACTCCAGCCAGGTCCGCGGACCCGTACCCTCACCAGTGGCACACGAAACCGACGATCTTGGTCCCTGCTTGCTTTGCCATCCGATTCCACCTCGTCAGGCGTGGAGCCGCGCCGTCCGCGCCGGGGCCACGTCAGGCGCGCGCCACGGCATCATCGATCTGCTGGAAGATGTCTCTTCGAGAAGACTCCTGGAACTCAATGGCCCCCGTGGCACAGAACGAACCGCACAGACCGTCGCCCCGGCACAGGGTAAGGTCCACGGCGGCCTTGCCCCCTCGAGCCGTTTCGCGCAGCCCGATCGCACCGTAGGAACAGATCGAGATGCAGGTGCCGCACCCGGTGCATCGCTCCTCCACGATCACCGCGCAGCTCGGGCCCGAGGATGGAACCTTCTCTGTACGCATGGGGTCTCGCTCCCTCACCGTGCGGCAACCCGTCACGCAGCGTCCCGGGGCGCCGGAAACGCCGGGCTGACGGACGTCAGCCCGCTTGTAACAGCGGGGGGGCACCGCGTCAACAGGACGCGGACACCGGACGCGGGCAAGGGGCACAGGCAGGGAAGATCCCTCGGGTAAAGCCCGCGAGCGTCACGAGGGGGCGCCGGCCTGTGCCCGGAGGATGGCCCGCAGCAGGAACGGAGCTACATCTCGCAAGTAGTCCGGTAGGTACAGCTGCGCCAGAAAATCCCGGTACGCCACCTGGTGGAGCTCCTCCAGGAGGGTCTCCTCGGCCGCCCCGTCTGCCGCCAGGGCCTTGACCCGGGCCGCCAGAGCCAGGGTCTCTTCGCGAAGACGCCGGCACCCGTGGGTTACCGCATCGCGCCCCTCGATCATCAAGTGGAGCGCGTGTCCGTACCCCAGGATGTCCGCGCCCACCGCGCAGACCCGGTCGATGGACGCCAGGGTCTCGTCCACCCCCTGGAAGAACATGGGCAGGAACCCATCCACCTCGGGCAGGTAGAAACCGACCGCATCTGAGACCAGAAGGGCGCCCTCGGTCGGCAGGTGCACCGAGAGGCTGCACGGGCTGTGACCCGGGGTTGCGAGAAAGCGCACCGGGATGCCGCCCAGATCCACGATCTCCCCGTCCTGGACGACCCGGTCGACCGCGATGCGGTCGTACGGCAGAAAGCCGGGCAGCACCTCCAGGGCGCCGAGTTCCTTCAGACGGCTGCACCACCGCTCGTCGTTCTCCCGGAACTGCCCCACGATCTTGGGCTTGTCCAGCACCTCGCGCGCCTTGGCAGACCCCAGCACCTGCGCTCGCGGAAAGAGCCCGCGAAAGTAGGGCAACCCGCACACGTGGTCCCAGTGCGCGTGCTGCACCACCAGGTGCTCGACTTCGCCGTGGCCAATCCCGAGCTCCCGCAACTGCCCTTCGATCCGGGGCACGCTGCCGCTGGCGCCCAGATCCACGAGCGTGCAGCTCTCGCCTCGCAGCAGGTAGGTGAGAAAGAGCTCGTCACCCAGGACATAGAGACTCTCGCTGAGTCGATAGGGGAAGCTGCGTCCCACGGGGGCTCCTCCGGGTCGGGGTATCCACGTTCCAGTCGTGCAGTGTAACTCTCGCGAGACCACGTTGCGAGCGGGGAAGATGGTTTGCCGCGCCCCTCCACGAGGGCGGCGGATCCGGGGGCCCCAGGATCCACCACGGAATCTTCGGGCGGGGTCCGGGAGTCCTGGAGCGCAGCCCCGTGCCGCCTCGACCAATCCGCCACAGCCGGTGGAAACCGGCCAGGCGCACCGGTTCCGCGAGGGACCCCTCGTCCAGTTGTCGCGGATTGCGGGGTCGCTCCCGCCCCTCCTGGACTCCGCGACACTCGCCCTTCCTGGCCAGCGGCGAAGCGCAGGGGCTCCCGGACCCCGCTCGCCACCCAGGCGGCGGATCGCGGGGGCTCCCACCCCTTGAACGGGCAGCGGCAAGCTGGTATCAGTGGCGCCCCGCGCCATGGCCACCATCTTGGCCACCGAAGCTCCTCCTGGACCCGGAGACAATCCTGGACGCGATCTCCCTCTCCCGCCTGCTCGAGCCCTTGACCTTCTTCAAGATCGCGGCGGCGGTCGGGATGGTGCTGGGGCTTTCGACACTGGCCGAGCGGGTGAATCCCCGCTTCGCGGGGGTCTTCTCCGGTTTTCCCTTGGGGTCCGCCATCAGCCTGTTCTTCATGGGCTACGAACTGGGGCCGGACTTCGCGGCGCGGGCGGCGGTGTTCTCCACCTTGGGGCTCACCGCCATCCTCTGCTTTGCATACGGATACTACCTCGCCGTCCGAAGGACCCAGGGGCGCTCTACGGGAGTTGGCATCGCCGCCGGCCTGGCGGGGGGCCTGGGGGGTTACTTCCTGGCGATCCTGGTCCTGGAACGAGCCAGGCTGGGGCTGTGGACCGCCGCCCTCGTCACAACGGCTGCAATCATCGTCTCCGACCGTCTCTTCGGCCGCGTGACCGACGCGGTGATCGACGGCCGCCCCCGGACCGGCCTTGGAACCACCGTCGTGAGGGGCGCTTTCGCCGCGGCAGTCGTTGTCGCCGTCACGACCGCGGCGCGCTGGGTGGGCCCGACGTGGGCCGGTCTGTTCGCGGCCTTCCCCACCACCCTGCTCCCCTTCCTCGTGATCATCCACTACTGCTATCGACCCGAGCACGTGAACACGATTCTCAAGAACCTGCCCCGCGGCCTCTTCAGCCTCGTAATCTACTGCGTCGCCGTGGCGCTGCTCTACCCTCCGCTGGGGCTGGGGTTCGGAACCCTTGCCGCCTACGCCCTGGCCACCGCGTACCTGGTCGGAATCAGCCTGCGCGGCCTGCGTCCCCGTCCAACCGCCCGCTGACCCCCGTCGCGTCCCGCCGTTTCAGAGGAGGCGCTCGCACACCGCCCGGCCGATGCCCTGACCGCCCCCCGTGACCACCGCAGCCGGGCCCGCCCCAGCGGGCGGCGCCGTCACGGGGCCTCCGGGTTCGCGGGCCGGCCCGTCCCTACCCGATTCCGTGCCCACCGACGGACCTTGCTCATGCTCGCTGCCTCGTCTCGATGATCGCCTTGCGTTCGCCGCCCCCCCGCAGAACCTCCCGACCCCGCGCTTCTTCCCGCGGGTCGCCGGACACGGTCAAACTCCCCCTGGCGCAGAGGCTCCCGGACCCCGCTTGCCACCCAGACGGTGGATCCAGGAAGCCCCGTCGGCTTGACCCTGGCCCGGCGGTTCCGTACCGTGGGGGGGTACCTTGGTGTCGTGAACTTGCCGCGGGAGTACCTCCGGATGTTCGGCCTTTTCACACCGCTGTCCGCCCCGCGCCGCCCGTCGGAGCTCTCGTGGCCCCACTCGTCCGGTCGGAAGACTCCATGAGCCTGCGCCGCACCGCGTGGCGGCTGGCGGCCGTCCTGGCCCTTGCGTTGCTCCTCGGCCCCCTTCTGTCCCTGATTCGGCACGACGTGAGCCTGGGGGGCGACTGGCGCACTGCCGACCGCTCCAGCAGGGGCATCGCCCCGGCCCCCGAGGCCACGCCGGAAGCGGTGGTGCAGGTGTACGCCGCCCGCGCGGTCCGGTGGCGGGGCCTGTTTGCCGTGCACACGTGGATCGCCACCAAGCCCGCCGGGGCCGCGGCCTACACCGTACACCACGTGGTGGGGTGGAACGTGCGCCGGGGACGCTCGGCCGTGGTGTCGAGTGCGGAAGCGCCCGACCGGGCCTGGTACGGCAACCCCCCCGAGCTCTTGAACGACCTGCGCGGGCCGGAGGCCGAAGGCCTGATCCCGCGCATCGAAGCCGCCGTGGCGAGCTACCCGTACCCCCACACCTACCGCGCGTGGCCCGGCCCCAACAGCAACACCTTCGTGGCCTGGATCGGGCGTCAGGTGCCGGAGCTGCGCCTGAACCTCCCCTCCAACGCCATCGGCAAGGACTACCTGCCTCGCGCCTGGTTCGGCCGGGCCCCGAGCGGAGGAGGAGGACAGGTCTCCCTCTTCGGCCTCCTGGGCGCCACCGCAGCCCCGGTGGAGGGGCTCGAGCTCAACCTGCTGGGTCTGAACCTGGGAGTCGATCTTCTCGTCCCGGCCCTGAAGCTGCCGGCCTTCGGCCGCCTGGGCCTCTCCCGATCGCCCGGAGCGCCCGCCGGGGGATAGCCGGCCGCGACGGAGGTCGAAGGCCGGCATGGCGGGGTCATCCTTCCGTTGCCCCGCCCCGTGCCCGTCTACCTCCCCGCGGCCAGCCAGCGGTGCCAGTTCCCCTCCAGTTCGTCCAGGGAGAGGTGGAACTCCCGGGAGACGGCGGTCTCCACGCCGCCCCCCTCCCCCAGGGCGGCCAGCACCGCCCGGAGCCGCCAGAAGCCGTGGGTCTCGGTCAGATAGGCCACGGCGCTGTGGGCCTCGTCGTAGCGGTGCCGCACGAGCTCCGCGGAGGAGCCTTGTAGCGCGGCGTCCAGGGCCCTCCAGGGGGTGGGGGGGCTCCTTCGGGCCCTCTCCCGCACCTCGGCCACCCGGTTCCTCCCGGAGTGCCGGGCCGCCTGGAGCTCGGCGAGCCCCTCGTTCAGCCACCGGGGGCACCGCCCCTTGGAGAGGTCGTCCACCACGGCGTGGGTGTACTCGTGGGCGACGATGTAGCGCACAGCCTCGGGGTCGACGCCCGCTGCCGGCACGGGGATCCGAATCTTTCCGTCGTAGAGCCCCCCGGACCACAGGGGGGTCTCGCTCCTCACGTTGCGGTACGACTCCGGCGTGTACAGAAGCACCACGATCCTGCGCCGGGGCCAGTGGTCGAACGCGTTCCCCACCCGCTGCCGCGTCTCGTCGAGCACGCTCCGCAGGTCGAAGCCGCCCAGGGCAGCCCCCACCCCTTCCTCGTGCCTCACGATGAAGTCGTAGCCCTCGATCTCTTGCATGCGCACTTCCGCCGAGAACTCCCGCTCGAGCCTTCCCAGACGCTCGGCCAGCCCCGGGAGCCCCGGCACCAGCTCCCCCGCCCGCACCCAGGCGGCCCGGGCCTCACGCAATCGCTGTTCCTCGTACTCCAGGTCCCCCAGCACGAGATGGGCCGGCGCCCACTCCCGATTCGCCCGGATCGCCTGCTCGACCCAGTGCCTCGCCTTCTCCACGCTGTGACCGCCGCCCCATCCGCGGCGCAATTCCGCGCGCATCGCCTGCGCCCCGGCCAGAAAGAGCCGGCTCAGGTCCTCCCGGAACCGGGCTTCCTCCGGGGCGAGACGCACCGCGGTCTCGACATGGGCTGCCGCAGGCTCCCACTCGCCGTGTTGCGCCAGGCTCGCGCCGTAGGCGTGGTGCGCCCGCGCGAGCTCCACCCGGAGCCGCTCGTCCGTGGGCGCGGCCCGGCGCCGTTCCCGCAGGCGCTCGATGACTGCGGGCCACTCGTCCGGACCGCGAACGGGTTCCCCGAGCCCGCCCTCCCCGTCGAGAGGCGAGCTCTCGGCCCGAGTCTGCATCTTCCCTGCCGGGCCTGCCCCTTGCCCAAGCGCCGCTACGTCCGGACCCTCCCGGTCGTCCGGGTGGACTCCCGGAGACCAGGGGCCCGCCTGGTCCGGACTCTCCAGGGGAACGTAGAACCAGATCACCCCCCGCCGCTCGGCTGCAACGGCGAGGAGCACCAGGCATCCGACGACCGCGGCCGCCACGCCCCAGAGCCGGCCCGGCCGGCGCCTCCGCCGGGGCGCTGGCGGGAGGATCGAAGCCCTTGCCCCGCCCTCGCGCCACCGCCTTTGCAGTCGCTCCCGGACCTGAGGAGGTATCTCCCCGTCCACGTGAAGGTCCACGCCGGAACCAGCCGCACGCCCCGCCACCCGGGCCGTCGCGCTCGGGTTGGCCCGGGCATACGCCCGGCAGAACCTCGCCACGATCTCCGGCGGTTCCCCCAATAGGGCGCGCACGCCGCCCCCCTCTACGGCGATCGCGAAGACCTCGGGGGACGCCGGGCCCCCGCTGCCCTCCCCGCGCACGCTCCACAGGCTTCGGAGTCCCTGTCGCAGCGGCTCTCCGAACCGTCCCTGGAACTGGACCGAGGACTCCTCTCCTATCTCCCCGCGAAGCACGACGAGCCCCTCGCACGACGGGTCTTCCGCCGCCAGTGCACGGCATGCCGCGAGAAGGTCCGGCGGCACCTCGCCGCTCACGACCTCCAGGTGCCCGTGTCGGGCTCTCAATCGATAGCTCATTTGGGTCACGTCGAGTCCGAACCGGTTCGAGGATGCACGCTTGCCCTGTCGAAAGGATCGGCACCAAAGCGCCGCAGGATCAGGAACTCCTTTCGACTCCCCTCGCCCGTCCTCTCTGGGCGGATCGCAATCGGTATCCGAAGGAATGGGTGCCGAACGCAGAACCCTCCGTCGTCGCGCGAATCCGCGCAGTCATCCGAGTCTGGGCAGCAGCCTCGGTTCGCGCGACGCACGATGCGCCTTTCGGCCGCCGGGACGTGTGATATCTTCCTCCCCGGACCGACCAGGCCCTCACATCCCACAAGGAGCGCCCCATGCCCGCCTACGAGTACCGGTGCCTGGATTGCGGGCAGGACTTCACCGTCTTCCTGACCCTTCGGGAGTTCGAGTCACGGCCTGTCCACCGCTGCCCCCGCTGCCGGAGCGATCACACCGAGAGAAAGTACGGCACCGTCTTTGCCAGGACCACCAAGAAGTCGTGAACCTCGGTCCAGGCCTCCCGGCTCCCGGTGCCGCCGGCCGGTTTGGGAGGAGGCCCGAGGGGCGCCCGCGTGGCTCCGGTGCATCGAGGAAAAGGAGTCGGGTTGTTCCGTGGCATCAAGCGCGCGGCGCTCGGGCTTGGCGCTCTCCTTGCGCTTCTCGCGGCGCTTTTCTCCCTCTGCGCCGCGGTGGCGGTGTACCGGCCCGGAGCTTTGCGGCCCCTCATCGAGAGGTTTCTGCGGCCCCCCGGCGGAAGCGCCTCCCTGGATGGCCTGGAGGTGAGCCTGCGCCCGCCGCTCCTCGTCCTGCGGGGCCTCGAGGTACGCGGGCCAGGAGCCGAAGACCGCGTGCGCCTAGAGCGCCTCCGGGCCGTCCCCATTCTGGGGCGTGTCCTGGGCACCGGCCCTTGGCTGCAACGGCTCGAGGTCCAGGGGCTGGAGGTCCGGCGGCACCTCTCCGGGGCGGGAGGCGGTGGGCCGCCGGACTTGTCGCCGCTTTCCCGGCTCTTTGCCGTGGAGGACCTCTCGGTCCGGGAGGCCCGTC
Organism: Thermodesulfobacteriota bacterium; assembly: GCA_040756475.1. Classification (NCBI taxonomy): domain Bacteria; kingdom Pseudomonadati; phylum Thermodesulfobacteriota; species Thermodesulfobacteriota bacterium. Next base: position 933 of record JBFLZB010000055.1, on the reverse strand, counting down.
TCGATCTGGAGGTCGGCGGCACGGCGGTGACTGTCGCTGGGCTCTCCCTGACCCTGGCCCCGGCCGCCGGGGAAGCGCGGGAGCTCGCTCTGGATGCCGAGGTCGGCCTCGGACCGCCGGGAGGGACGCAGACCCGGGGCCGGCTCCGGGGTGCCGGGCGGATCACCCCGGGGCCGGCGCTCTCACTGCGCCTGGAACTGGCCGTTCCGGGGTTCGAGTTGGGTGACCCGTCCGGGCTGGGTGAGTTGGACAGCCTGGGCGGCGATCTCGAGGCGAGCGCCGACCTCGCCGTGAGCCCGGAACGGCTGGACTTGGAGGACCTGGCTCTGGAGCTCTCCGGTGCCCGCCTGCGCTGGCCTTCCGGAGAGGGATGGGAGCTCGGCACGGTCCGCGCTTCTCTGGGGGGTGGGGTCGGGCTGGACGGCTCGGATCCACGCTTCGATCTCAGCCGGCTCGACGTGGGCGGGCTGCTCCGGGCCCGGGGGAGCCTCTCCGGCCGGTCCCTGGCCGAGCCGGACGGCTGGCTGGAGGGCACCCTGCCCGACGTCGCGCGCCTCAAGGCGGGCCCGTCCCCCCTCTTCCCCGCCGCCCTCCGGGACTTCGCCCCGGAGGGAGAGCTGCCCTTCCGGCTCGAGGGCCGCGCCGGCCGAATCGGTCCCGCTCTCGTGTTGGAGTTGGAGCTCCAGCCCGAAGCGATCGTCCTTTCCTGGCCGAGCCAGGGGCTCGAGGCCCGGCTCGGGGGCACCCTGCGGGTTACGACGCCTCTGGACGCACCAATTGCGCAGGCGTGGACGCAGTCCGCCGTGGAAGGCCGGCTCGAAGCTGTGGCCGACCTGGTGCGCCCGCCGCTCGCGGTGCGGTCCGTGCGTGTGGCGCTTCCGCTCTCGGGCTCGGTCTCGGCGCTGCGGTCCCCGGAGGCATCCCTGTCTCTGG
>JBFLZB010000054.1 GCA_040756475.1 Thermodesulfobacteriota bacterium | reverse complement strand
CGCGGTGGCGCCGCCCCCCCGGGGGGCGCACCACGACCGCGACGACGTGATCCTCACGCCCCACCTGGGGGCCTCCACCGTGGAGGCCCAGGCCAGCGTGGCGGCGGAGGTGGCCGACAACGTGGTCTCCTTCCTCACCACCGGCACGGCCCCCAACGCCTTGAACGTCCCCCCGGCGTCCCCCGAGGCGCTGCGCCGGCTCGGCCCCTACCTCGACCTCGCCCGCAGGATGGGCCTCTTCCTGGCCCAGGTCCTGGAGGGGGCTCCAGAGACGGCCCGGGTCCTGTGCCGGGGCACGGCCGCCGAGGAAGGGGGCGAGCTCGTGACCGCCTCGTTTCTCTCCGGTTTCCTCACCCCGGTCCTCTCCCACCGGGTCAACGCGGTCAGCGCCCCCGCCCTGGCCCGGGAACGGGGCCTCCGGGTGGTGACGAGCACCACCGAGGAGACCCAGGACTTCACCGACCTCCTGGCGGTGGAGGTCGCCGGTCCCTGGGGCCGACGGGTGCTGGAGGGCACCGTCTTCGGGCGCCGGGAGCCCCGGATCGTGCGCTTCGACGAGTACCGCCTGGACGCCCTGCCCCGGGGCACGCTGCTGCTCCTCTCCAACGACGACGTGCCCGGCGTCATCGGGGACATCGGGCTGTGCCTGGGACGAAACGGGATCAACATCGCGGGGATGTACAACGGCCGCACCGAGGCCGGGGGGAAGGCCATCACCCTGGTGAACGTGGACGAGCCCGCCCCCGAGCCCGTGCTCGAAGAGCTGCGCCGGCTCCCCCACCTGCGCAGCGTGCGCCAGCTCTTCCTGTGAGCACCGGCCGAAAGAACCCCGGGGACCGCCCGTGACCGCGCTTCGCGCCGCCTGGACCCGGGCCCGCCGCCTTCTGCGGGATGCGGGGCCTTTGTGGACGGCCTCCCTCGCGCTGGACCGCACCGGGGTGCCCGCCCTGGGGCTTTGGCCGCGCCGCACGTTCTCCCCCGACACCCTCACTGCCCAGGTGACGACCATCCTTCGCGCCTGGGGCCTGCCCGAAGACCACATCGCCGTTACCGCGGAACACCTCTTGTATGCGGACCGGCACGGCATCGACTCCCACGGCTGCGCCATGCTCCTGGAGTACCACCGCGGGGTGACGGCCGGCCGTTGGAACCCGGCCCCGCGGATCGAAACCGTACGCGAGGGCCCGACTACGGCCCTGGTGGACGGCGGGGGAGGCCTGGGGCACGTCCCCGCGGACACCGCGATGAAGCTCGCCATCGCCAAGTGCCGAGGCACCGGCCTGGGGGCCGTGGCCGTCCGAAACTCCGGCCACTTCGGGGCAGCGGGCGCCTACGCCGCCCTGGCCGCGAGAGAAGGGCTTCTCGGCGTGGCGATGACCAATACGCGAACCCCTGCGGTCGTCCCCACCTTCGGCATCCAGGCCGTGCTGGGGACCAATCCCCTGGCCGTTGCGGCGCCCGCTCGCCGCAACCGTCCGTTCCTGCTCGACATGGCCACCAGCACCGTCCCGTTGGGGCGGCTCCTGGGTGCCTGGCGCAGAGGGCGCTCGATCCCCGCCGGCTGGGCGCTGGACCCGGCGGGCAGGCCCGTCACCAGCCCCCGGCGGGCCGCCGCATTTCGCCGGCTCACGCCCCTGGGGAGCAGCCCGGAGCTAAGCAGCCACAAGGGCTACGGCCTGGCCGCCGCCGTCGAGATCCTTTGCGGGGTGCTCCCGGGGCTGCGTTCCGGCGGCGGAGCCGGCGCCGATCCCCGGGTGGGCCACTTCTGCCTTGCCCTGGACCCCGGTTGCTTCTGCGACGGCGATACCTTCGGGGAGGACCTGGACATCCTCCTGGATTCCCTGCGGTCCTCCACTCCGCGCAACCCGCGCCAGCCCGTGCTCGTGGCCGGAGACCCGGAGTACGCCGCCAAGGAGGAACGACTGCGCAGGGGCATCCCGCTTTCCCGCGGCGTCGTCGAGGACCTGCGGACGATCTGTCGGGCGTGGGAAGTACCCTTCCTCCTGGAACCCGAGGCCGCGGTGCGCCCGTGATCCGCCGCCTCCCGACCCGGCTCTGGGGGAGCGCGGTGGTGGCGGCAGCCCTTCGGGGGCAGCGCCGCCTTCCCTACGCTCCCCGGGAGGCCCTCGACGACGCCCGCGACCGCCGCATCCGCCGCATGGTCGCCTACGCGGCCCGGCACGTGCCATACTACCGGGAGCTCTTCGCCCGGGAAGGGATCGATCCCTCCCGGATTCGAACGGCGGCAGACCTGGACCGCCTCCCCGTGCTCGACCGGGAGCTCGTGCGCTCCCGCCCCGAGCTCTTCGTCGCCCAGACCCGGGCGGGGAAACGGTCCCTGGCCTTCTTCACCAGCGGCTCCACGGGCACGCCCATCGAGATCCGCCACGACCGGCACTCCCTCCTGGCCAACATCGCCTACGGAGAGCGGGAGCGAGTGCCCCTGGTTAAGGGGTGCGGCTCCTTCCGGCCCCGGGAGCTCTACGTGGGATATGAGACCTCGACCTTCAAGAAGGTGATCGCCTTCTACGACGAGAGCCTGCTCTTCCCCGTGCGCCCGCGCCGGCGGTTTGTGCCGCTGCACCAGCCGATCGCCGAGATCGCGGCCATCGCCAACGCGGAGCGGCCCGACGTGCTGGTGGGGTACGGGGGCTGGATCGACCTCTTCTTCAAGACCGTGGCCGCCCGGGCGATCGAGGTCCATCGCCCCCGGATGGTGCTCTACATGGGCGAGGCGCTTCCCCCTGGCTCGCGAGCGTTCATCGAAGAGACCTTCGGGGTGCCCGTCCTTTCCCGGTACAACGCCGTGGAGTCGTTCAAGATCGGGTTCTACTGCGAGGCCCGCGCGGGGTTCCACGTCCACGAGGACCTCTGCCACGTGCGCATCGTCGGCCCACACGGGAGGGACGCAGCGCCGGGCGACCCCGGCCAGGTGGTGATCAGCAACCTCGTGAACCGCGCCACGGTGCTTCTCAACTACCCCCTGGGGGACGTGGCGTCTCTGACCCCGGAGCCCTGTCCCTGCGGCCGCACCCTGCCCCTGCTCTCCGAACTGGAGGGCCGACTGGAGGACATCCTGCCCCTGCCCGGGGGCGGCTTCGCCCACCCGCGCTCGGTCTGGCAGGTCTTCAAGGAAGACAGGGAGGTGATCCAGTACCAGCTCACCCAGCGCGCGCCCGACCACTTTGCCCTGACTCTGGTGACCTTGGACGAGCCCTCGTTCCGGCGCGCCCTCGACCGGGCCTTGCCCGGGCTCCACCGTCTGCTGGGGGAAGCCGCGAGGATCGAAGCGGTGCGGCGAGCGGAGTTCCTGCGCGCCCCGGGGGAGAAGTTCCGCGCCGTGGCGTCGCTGTGCCGGTCCCGCGGCGTCCCCTGACCCCGTCTAACGCCCCGAGACCGCCTGCCGCGTGCGGTCGGCGAGCAGCTCGCGGTGCCCGCCGCGCAGCGCCGCCGCCGAACCGTCCCGAAGGGTCCGGCCCCACTGGGCGAGGAACGGCCCCGGGTCCCGGGCCGACCAGACCGCGTCGACCACAGAGCGGCGGTAGGGCGCGAGGAACTCCTTCAGCCCCACAGGGTCGCGGCGGCGCAGGAGGAGGGAGCAGAGGAGATCGGCGTGGAGGTTGACCCATACCCCGGGCCAGCCCCGGGGCCGGACCTCCTGCGGCCGGCCCTCCACCCGGTCCATCCACGCCATCCCCGCCAGATCCAGGCCCGCCCTGCGCAAGAGGCCGTTGTAGATGACCGAGCGGCCGTTGACCTCCAGAAACCGGAACGTACCATCCCGCTCGTCCCACTTGAACTCGGCGGCAGCCAGGCCCCGAAAGCCGATCCCGCGCAGCAGGGCGATGGTCGCCTCGCGCACGCCGGGAGGGTCGGGCACCACCTCCGCCACCCGGGCCACGCCGAAGCCCGGCGGGCTCTGGCGCAGCTTGTGGACGGTGAGCCCCGGGCCAGGCTCCCCGCGGGCGTCCACGTAGATGCAGTGGGCGTAGATCGTGTCGTCGCTCCCGGGGACGAGATCGGCAACCCGACAGGGGAGCGCGGCCTCGGCGACCCGGCGCAGGCACACGTCCAGTTCCTCCCGGCCTTCTGCCACGAAAAGCTTGCACCCGAACCGGGCGAAGAAGAGGTGTCCACACACGGGCTTTACCACCGCGGGAAAGCGCACGCCGCCGAGGGCCGGGTTCGCCTGCTGCGCCGGGCCGTAGTCGTGGGGCAGCAAGAGTCCCGCCGCCGCCGCAGCCCTCCCCATCTGCTCCTTGTCGAGCAAGGTGCGCACGACCTCGGGAGGCGGAGCCACCACGCGGTAGGCCTCCCAGAGGCGGTCCGGAGCCTGCGCCAGGGCAGCCAGCGCACCGTCGCACGTGGGGAAGACGGCCCACCCGAGCCACCGGCCGGCGCGCTGCTCCAAGAGCTCGGCCAGGAGCGCGGGCTCTTCGTCGAGATCCCGAAGGGGCACGTGGTCCGAAGCGCAGCGGGAATACTGGGCGAGGTCGTGGGGCCGGGTCGTCACGAGGGCGACCGGGATTCCCTGGGCCGCGAGGGCGCGCACGACCCCTAGGCCGTTGATGTGGCCGCCGATGACGACCGCGCCGACGCCCATCCGGTTCAGGAAAACGCCTGGGAGAAGGCGCGGCGCTGCTCCTCGCTCCCCAGGAGGACGAGCTCGCTGCCGGGCACGAGCTCGGTGGCGGCGGTCGCGAGCACGGTGTGGTGGTCGGGGAGGCGCACGGCGAGGAGATTCAGGCCGCTGCGGCGGCGGATCTCGCTCTCGGCCACCGTGCTCCCCTCCAGGCTGCGGGGCACCGGTAGATAGAAGAGGTCGAAGCCCTCCCCCAGGATGACCGCCTCGCGCCCCTGGAGGAGGGCGAGCACCGCTTCGGCGCCCAGGGAGGCGTAGCTCAGCACGAAGTCCGCGCCGGCCCGGTGGATGGCCTCGATGTTGCGCTCGTGGGTGATGCGGCTGACGATGCGCAGGCTCGGGTTGAGCCGCCGGCAGTACACCGCCAGGTAGATGTTCATGGCATCGTCGTTCGTAGTCAGGAGCACCGAGGGGGCCTCGGCCAGCCCCGCCTGCATCAGGAGGTCGCGGTCGGCGGCGTCCCCCAGGAAGAGCCGGTCCGCCACCCCCTCGAGGCGGGCTCCCACGGACTCGTCCCGCTCGATGAGGTGTACCGGCACCCCACGGCTGCGCAGCGCCCGTGTGGTGGCGCACCCCACCTTGCCGCCCCCGATCACCAGGACCGGGTTGAAGTTGGTATTGTAGATCACGAGGTACGCGTCCAGGGCGTCCATCTGCTCGGCTGTGCCCATCACCACGGGTACGCTGCCGTCTCCCAGGCGGGTCTCGGGGGTCGCGGGCACCATGCGCCCCCGCTCCCACACCGCTACCACGTTGAGGCCGAAGGCGTCGCGAAGGCGCGCCTCCCGGATGGTGCGCCCCGCCATGGGCGTGTTGTGCACCGGGAACTCGGCAATCAGAAGCTCGTCGAGCCGGCCGATGACGTGGCCGTGGAGGTGGCCGGCGTTGATCCGGTTGGCCAGGTGCTCCCCCAGGCGGCGTTTCAAGGGGAGCACGTGGGTGCTCCCGCTCAGCTCCAGGAGGTCCACGGACTGGTCGTGCTCCGCCACCGCGGCGATGGGCACCTCGGGAGCGAAGTCCCGGATGGTGAGGGTGATGTTGGTATTCACGGTGTCGCGGCAGTTGGCAATGACCATCCGGGCCCGGTCGGCCCGGACCGCCTCGTAGGTCACGCGCTCCTCGACGCCCCCCACCACCACGGGAATGCCGTCGAGCTCCATCTGGGCGCCCCGCACCGGATCGAGCTCGAGCACGTAGTGGGGGACACCGAGACTGCGCAGGCGCGCCATGAGGGCCGTGGCGAGGCTGTCGTGCTGGCACAGGATCACGTGGTCCCGTGTGCCGGCGGGTACGCTCCGGGGGGCCTGGAGGCGGGTGCGCGCTTCGAGCCAGGGCGCATAGAAGAACCGGATGAAGACGAAGGGAAGCACGATGAGGAGGAGCACGACCCCGGTGAGGAGCACGGCGATGCTGAAGAGCCGCCCGATGTCGCTGTGGAAGGTGATGTCGCCGAAGCCCAGGGTCGTCATCACGGTGAGAGTCCAGTAGAACCCGGTGACCCAGGAGTGCTCCTGCCCTTCGGCGTGACGCATGATCAGGCGAAAAGCCGTGGCGAAGGCCGTGATGGTGCCCAGAAGGATCAAGACATAGCGCACCAGGACCTTGGCATTTCGCCGTGCCTGGCCCTGGGAGAGGAGGGTAGCGAGCTGGCTGGCGAGGAACTTCATGGTCTGGCGGCCCGACACCCGGCGGCGCGGGCTCTCAGCCGGGCTCTACCGACCGGACCCACGCATCGACTGTCCGGGCGTCCTCCTCGGGCAGATCGAGGAACTGGAGGCCGAACCCCGGGGGTTGGGAGGAACCGGGCCGGTAGCGGCGCGTCCACACCACCCGCGCCCGGCACTCGAAGGCCCGGTCGACACCGGGAACCCGGAAGCGGATCTCGTACACTTCCCCCGGCGAGCGCTGCTTGGTGGTGGAGATGAACATCCCGCCCCGGCTCACGTCGAGGGCGTAGCCGAAGAAGACCTCGATCCCGCTGATACAGCGGGCCTCGCACACGACGATGGGGCTGCGCGGGTGGGCCCTCCGGTTGGGGGCGCCTGCCTGGCCCTCGGCCGTTTCGCTCATCGCGGCTCTCCGGTCTGCCGGCGGAAGAGAAGGGAGCGGCCGAAGTATACCGTCTCGAACCCCGGGACGCCCGGAAAAAGCGTCTCCGCTGCCCCCAGCACCAGGTAGCCCCCCGGAACCACCGCGCGCCCCACGGCGCCATAGAGGCGCTCCTTGCCCTCCCGATCAAAGTAGATGGCCACGTTGCGGCAGTACACGGCGTGGAAGCGCTCCCGGGGGGCGCCCTGCAAGAGGTTGAACGGTTCGAAGCGCACGCGCCGCCGGACCTCCTGGCAGACCCGGGCCAGGCCCCCGGGCTGCTCGTCGAAGAACTTGCGGCGGGTCTCCGGGTCGAGGCCGCGTCGCAGCTCCAGGGGCTCGTACACCCCCTCCCGGGCCTTGGAAAGTGAAGCGGCGCTGATGTCGGTGGCCCACACCTGCACGTCGAGCTCACCCCGTTCGACCCGGTCCCAAAGGGCCATGGCGATGCTGTAGGGCTCCTGGCCCGTGCTGCACCCGGCGCTCCACACCCGGAACGGGGCCGGCCGGGGCAGGCCCTTCGCGAGCTCCGGGACGATCTTCTCCCGCAGGGCCAGGAACGGCGCCTCGTCCCGGAAGAAGCTCGTCTCCCCCGTGACCACCGACTGCACCAGGGTCTCCACCCCCCGGGGGTCGGCTTCCACCCGCCCGGGCAGCTCCCCCCAGGAGGTGCACCTGAGCGCTCGGAACAGGCCCTGGAGCCGGCCCACGACGAAGTACCCCTTGCTCGCGGCCAGGCGGATCCCCGTGTGGCGGTACACCAGGTCGGCGATGCCGCGCAGGGCTGCGTCGTCCAGCGGTGGAAGCTCCGGGGCGGGCATCTGTCTCATCGCGCCTCCTGTCTCGCCCCCTCGGATCGGCCGCGCGGGGTCCGGCCTTGAGGGCCCCGCCTGCGCCACTTGCCCTCGGGGAGGAGTTGGGGGCATCCTCGGCGCACCGTTCCCCCGGGAGGACGCCATGCGGGCAATTGTGGTGGGTGCGGGCGAGGTGGGGTTCCACACCGCCGAGCGCCTGGCTCAGGAGGGCCACGAGGTGGTCCTGGTGGAGAACAGCCGGGACCGCCTGCGGGAGGTGGAAGAGCGCCTCAACGTGCTGGCGCTCGCCGGCAGCGGAGCCCGGGCCGACACCCTCGAGGAAGCGGGGATTCGGGACTGCCGCGTCTTCATCGCCGTCACCGACGTGGACGAGGTGAACATGGTGGCGTGCCTGCTCGCGCGAGAGTACGGGGTGCCCACCAAGATCGCCCGGGTCAAGTCCCTGGGGTACTCCGCCCGCGACGCCGTGCTCAACGCCGAGAAACTCGGCATCGAGCTCCTCATCAACCCCCTCGAGGCGGTGGCCACCGACCTCATCAACATCGCGGGGCACGCCGCCGCCGTGGAGGTGGCCGAGTTCGCCGAGGGCCGAATCTTCTTCGTGGGCTATCCCATCGCGCAGGACAATCCCGTCTGCGGCCTCTCCATGGCCGACCTCCGGGACCTGCGGGCCATGTATCCCTTCGTGGTGACCGCCATTACCCGGGGGGGCCGCACCCTCATTCCCCGGGGCGAAGACGTGGTGGAGGCCGGGGACCACGTCTTCCTCGTGATGCGCACCGCCGATCTCCCCAGCGTGCGGTACCTCCTGGGGATCGACAAGGGCGAGGTGCGGCGGGTCTTCGTGCTGGGGGGCGGCGAGGTGGGGTTTCGGGTGGCGCACCACTTCGAGCGGCTCGGCATCCAGGTCAAGGTGGTGGACCCGAGCCGGGCGGTGTGCGAGGGCCTCGCCGAGCGCCTCGGCAAGGCGGTGGTGCTCCACGCCGAGGTTACCGACGTGGGGGCCCTCCAGGCCGAGGGCCTGGGGAAGGCGGACGTGGTGGTCGCCACCACCGAGAACGAGGAGGTCAACATCCTGGCCTCGCTCCTGGCCAAGCGCCACGGCGCCCACCGGGCCCTGTGCCTGGTGAACCGGCCGGCCTACGTCTCGCTGGTGCCGGGCCTGGGCATCGACGCCTGCATCAGCCCGCGCCTGTCCACCGCGAGCGCCATCCTCAAGTACGTACGCCGGGGCGGCGTCTTGAGCGTGGCCACCGTGGAGGAGAACCAGGCCGAGGTGCTGGAGCTGCTCGTGACCCCCGAGTTCCGGTGGCTCGGCCGCCCCCTCAAGACCCTGGAGTTCCCCGCGGGGGCCATCATCGGCGCGGTGGTGCGGGGCCCGGATGCCTTCATCCCCGACGGGGAAACGGCTCTCCAGCCCGGTGACCGGGCCGTCACCTTCGCCCTGCCCGAAGCCGTGCCCACGGTAGAGGACTTCTTCGGCGCCCCATGAACACCGCCGTCCTCCTCAAGGTCCTCGGGGCGCTGAGCGTCTTCCTGGCGGGGGTCCTCTGGGTGCCCCTGGGCCTTTCCCTGGCGGATGCAGACGGGGCGTGGCCCGCGCTGGCGGCGTCGGCGGCCCTGGCCGCCGCCCTGGGGGCCGGATTCCTCCTCGCCACCCGGGGCACCCGCCCCGAGCTCACCCACCGGGAGGGGTTTGGGGTGGTGACCCTGGGCTGGGTCCTCTTCGGGGTCCTCGGGGGTCTGCCCTACTGGTTTTCGGGGGTGTGCCCCTCCCTGGTGGACGCGGTCTTCGAGTCGCTCTCGGGCTTCACCACCACCGGCGCGACCATCTTAACTGACATCGAAGCCGTGCCCCGGAGCCTGCTCCTGTGGCGGGCGCTGACCCACTGGCTGGGGGGCATGGGCATCATCGTGCTGGGGCTCGCCATCCTCCCCATGCTGGGGGTCGGCGGAATGCAGCTCTTCCGGGCCGAGGTCCCGGGCCCCACGGCGGACCGCTTGCGGCCCCGCATCCAGGACACCGCCAAGCTCCTCTGGGGCGTCTACGTGGGGCTCACGGCGGCCCAGGTGGTGCTGCTGCTCCTGGGAGGACTCGACTGGTTCGAGGCCGTGTGCCACGCCTTCGCCACCCTGGCCACGGGGGGGTTCTCCACCCGCAACGCGAGCGTGGGCGCCTACCAGAGCGCCTACGTGGACGCCGTGGTGACCGTCTTCATGTTCCTGGCCGGCGTGAACTTCGCGATTCACCACGCGGTGCTCGTGGGACGGGGCCGCAAGGCGCTCCGCAGCGAGGAGCTTCGCTTCTACGCCATCCTCACGGGGGCCGCCATCGTCATCCTCACCGCGGCCAACGCCGGCACGGCGTACGACAACCTCCTGGAAAACCTGCGCTACAGCTCCTTCCAGGCGGTTTCCATCCTCACCACCACCGGCTTCGGCACTGCCGATTACGAGACCTGGCCCTTCGTGTGCCAGGTGCTCCTTGTGCTCCTCATGTTCGTGGGAGGATCCGCGGGGTCCACCGGGGGCGGCATGAAAGTGAGCCGGGTGCTCCTGCTGCTCAAGCACGCCGTGGTGCAGGTGTGGAACGTGATCCACCCCCGGGGGGTGCGCCGGGTCAAGCTCGACGGCCGCCCCGTGCCCGACGCGGTGCTCCAGGGGGTGCTCGGCTTTTTCGCCCTCTTTCTCCTGGTCACCGGGGCCGCCTCGCTGGGCATGGCGCTCCTGGGGGTGGATCCCATCACGGCCGTGGCCTCGGTGATCGCCTGCGTGAGCAACATCGGCCCGGGCCTCGGGGAGGTCGGCCCGGCCGAGACCTACGCCCAGCTCCCCCAAGCGGGCAAGGTGCTGCTGTCCTTCTGCATGCTGCTCGGCCGCCTGGAGCTCTTCACCGTCCTCGCCCTCTTCTTCCCCAGCACCTGGAGCAAGTAGGCCCCCGGCGCCTTGGGCCGGACTGCCGGTCCCGGGACAGCGCCCGGACCGGAGCGCCGATTGGGGGAAACCCCCCATTGCTCGGGATTCTGGCCGCCGCTATTCTCCGGCCAAGACCGGAGCGCGCGCATGGGCGTCGCAGGCCGAACAGCCGGGGGGCAGGAAGGGGGCCATGGACCGAAGGGAGTTCCTGAAATCCGGAGCCTTGGGGCTCACGGCCCTGGCGGCCGGTCCGGGTGCGCTCCTCCCGGCATCGGCCCGGGCGGCCCACTTCCCCGGGCACGGGCCCATCCGCCTCGCGCTCCGGGAGGTGCTGGCCGAGATGGTAGACGGCACCCTCGCCTACATGTGGGCCTACGACGCGGGGGAGCCCTTCGGGCCTCGGATCCCGGGGCCGGTCCTGGTGGCGGTGGAGGGGGACCGCATCCGCCTCGAGGTTTCGAGCGGTCTGCCGGGAGAGCACACCTTTGCCGTGCCCGGCGTGGTGGAGCCGGTTTCCCTTCCCTCACGAGAACCCGTCGCCATCGAGTTTCCGGCCCCGGAGCCCGGGACCTACCTCTACCTGGACGCCGCCAACCCTCCGGTGAACCGCACCCTGGGGCTCCACGGCGCCCTGGTGGTGCTGCCGCGTCTGGGCAGCGCGCCCTACCGTCGGGTGGACCTGCCACCTCTTCCTTCGGGCGAGGTTCACCCTGTCCGCGCCCTCTTCGACGACCTGGGCAGGGCCGATCGCGGATTCCCCGGCCACTTCTGGGAACCCGGCCGCACGTGGATCTGGGTCTTCAACACGGTCGACCCGGCCAAGAACGAAGCCGTCTTCTCCGATCCGAGCCTGCCCGCGGCCGCGTTCACCGAGGGCTATCGTCCCCGGTACTTCACGATCAACGGGAAGAGCGGCTTCTTCGCCTCCCACGACCACGACATCGCCCCCCACGGCCGCATCGGCCAGCCCGCCATCCTGCGCACCCTGAACGCGGGGCTGGCGACCCACTCGCCCCACATCCACGGCAACCACGTGTTCGAGCTGGCGCACAACGGGCGGGTGAAGGACAACGTCGTCGCCCTCGACACCTGGGCGCTTCGCCCCCTGGACCGCAAAGACCTGCTCCTTCCCTTCATTCGGCCGCCGGACGTGCCGGGCGACGCGCGCGTCGTCGACCAGGACCGGCCGGCCTGGCCGCCCCTGGAGGAAGGCTTCCCGCAGGCCTTCCCCATGCACTGCCACACCGAGTTCTCCCAGACCGCGGCGGGGGGCAACTACCCCCAGGGGGTGGTCACCGACTTCGTCATCGAGGACGACCTGAGCCCCCAGGACGAGGCCATCGCCGTGGACCGGGCCGACCTGCGGGTGCGGATCGGACGCCTGGCGCTCGCGGGGCGCAGCTCGGGGGCGGCCGGCACGGTGCTTCAGGTGCGCGCGGGAGCCGGCCCGGAGGGGCCCCTCCTGGGGGATACGGAGGTCCTCGGGGACGGCACCTGGACCTTCGAGGGGCGGGCGTTGGCGGCGGTGGCCGCCGGGGCCGTCACCGTGTTCTCCCCGGCCACGGGAGCCGTTCGGGCGGGCGTGCGCCTGCTGCTTCGCTGACCCCTGGAAGAGGAGGAGAGCGCCATGGCCCTGCCCGTGATCTCCCGCGACGCCGTCAACGAACGCCATCACCACGAGCTGGATCTCGCCGATCCCGAAACCCTCGAGATGTTCGAGAAGTTCGGGTGCAACGTGCGGGTCGAGGGTTCCCCGCCCACTCCGGACCGGGTGGAGCCCCACGTGGCCCTGGTGCGCGACGTCTTCACCAGCCTGGACATCCGCATGCCCGACGGCCGGGAGGTGCGCATGTGGGGATTCGAGGACGGGGACAAGGTGGTGCTTCGGCCCTACCCCCTGCCGCCACTCATCGAGGACCCGCGTCGCTCCTTCCCCTCGGCGGCCATACGGGTTCGGGAGGGGCAGATCGTCCACACCACGGGGAAGATGAGCCACAACTCCCACACCATCCACCACCACGGCATCGAGCCTACCGCCGTCAACGACGGGGTCGGCCACACCTCCTTCGAGGTCACGGGCAGCTACGACTACCAGTGGCGCGCCGCCTACGCGGGCACCTACCTCTACCACTGCCACAAGAACACCACGCTCCACTTCGAGATGGGGATGTACGGCCTGCTGATCGTGGACCCGCCGGAAGGCCCCGGCTTCGCGCGCCGGGCCATGGAGGTGGTGCCCTACGACGTGGAGGCCTGGTGGGTGCCCGACGAGATCGACCCCCGCTGGCACGACATCCACCACAGCGCCGGGCTGGACTGCCCCTTCGACGACGAGGATCCGGGCCTCAACTACATGGACCCCGAGTACTTCCTCATCTCCGGCGTACCCCATCCCTGGAGCCGCAACAGCCCCCTGGCCGGGGAGAACCCCGGAGTCGCGGCGGAACTCGCCGCGGGCCAGACGCTCCTCGCCCGGGTGGCCAACGCGTCCTACGCGGTCCTGCGGATCACCCTTCACGGCCTCGACTCCGAGGTCATCGCCGTGGACGGCCGCACCCTGGGCGGCCCCGGCGACGGCCGCTACTCCCGCCCTTTTCTCCTGCCGTCGGGCGTCCCCTTCGAGCTCACCACCGCCCAGCGATGGGACCTCCTGGTGCGCCCTACCGCCCCGGGCACCTTCCCCGTCTCCATGGAGTTCCTGCACTGGATCAGCGGAGACGTGATCGGGGTGGCCGAGACAGAGATCGTGGTCCAGGGGGTGTGACGGCGTTGGGAGGAAACTCCGGCTCGCGCAACGAGCAGCCGCGAACGCGAGTGATCCAGGTGCGCACCGGCGATCTCTTTCCCGAAGCTCTCGGGGATCTGGTGGCCCGGGCGCTTCGCCAGTTCGAGCCCGAACAAAGACGTCCCCCAGTACCCGCCCTTCAGGGCAGCCCCACACCCAGCCCGCGCAGCACTCCTTCGATCTTCTCCCGGCTGGCCCAGTAGAAGTTGGGTTCGGCGAAGCGCACGATCCCCTCCCGGTCGAGGATTACGGTGGTGGGCAGGGCCCCGATGCAGTAGTCCTTCCACACCGAGAGCTCCCGGTCGAGGGGCACCGGCAGGGAGATGCCGCGCTCGCGCAGCTCTTCCCGGAGCTTGGCCACGTGGGCCGGCGAGAGGAGCTGGGTTTCCTGGTTCACGGCCAGGATGGCGAGCCGGTCGCCCAGGGAGGTCTGGAGGCCCTGGAGGAACGCGAGCTGCTCCATGCAGCGGGGGCACCAGGTGGCCCAGAAGACCAGGAGCACCGGCTTGCCCCGGAGCGCGGAGAGCCGCACCGACCCGCCCTCGAGGGTCTCGAGGGTGAAGTCGGGTGCCGCCGTTCCCTCCTGCACGCACAGGGCATGGCCACCCCCGGCCCCGAGAAACCAGCTTCCCGCCGCCAACAGCGATGCTAGCAGAACCGCCCTCCCAAGCCGTGCCATGTGCTTCTCCTCCCTGCCGGGTCCCGACCCCGCGTCGCGCGCTCCGAGCGCTTCGAGCCTAGCATCGGAGAGTGCACCGGCAACCGCTGAAAAGCCCCACACCCCCGGCAGGGGTCAAGAGACCTGCCCCTGGGGTCGATAGACCAGGAGCACCGTCGCGGCATACCGGGGGCGCTTCTTGCCTTCGCAGCGGCCGCCTGCCTGGGATGCACGAATGCTCAAGAAGATCCGCGTGGAAGACCTCGAGCCCGGGATGTTCGTGGCCGACTTCAACACGCCCTGGCTCCTGCACCCCTTCTTCCCCAACCGCATCACCGTGCGCAGCGCCCGCGACGTCGAGCAGATGCTCCGGTGCAGGATGACCGAGGTATACATCGACACGGCGCGGGGTGCCGACAGCGGCAAGGCGGTGGCCGCCGAGGAAGCCGAGCGGGAGCTCGGCGCCCGGATGCGGGAAGAAGTGCTCGAGCCGGCGGAGCCGGAGCCCGTCCCCGCCCCGGTCCCCTTCGAGGCCGAGTACCGGCGGGCCCGCGAGCTCTACGACGAAGCCAAGTCCTCGGTGGAGCGGCAATTCGGTGAGGTGGGCCGGGGGCGCCGGGCCGACGGGGAGGTGGCCGACCGCACCGTGGGCGACCTGATCGCGTCGATCTTTCGCAACCGCGACGCCATGCTGAGCCTGGCGCGCCTCAAGAGCTTCGACGAGTACACGTTTCACCACAGCCTCAACGTGGCGGTGCTCGCCCTGAACCTGGGGGTACAGCTGGGCATCCTCGACCGGGAGCTCCAGCGCCTGGGCATCGGAGCCCTCCTGCACGATCTGGGCAAGGTGCGGCTTCCCGGGGGGCTCGTGCAGAAGCAGGGCCCCCTGGACTCGCGGGAGTACGAGGTGGTGAAGACCCACTCCCTCCACGGGGCCCGCATCCTGCTGGAGTCCGGCTCGATCCCCGAAGACTGTGCCGCCGTGCCCCTGGGCCACCACGAGCGTTACGACGGGACCGGCTATCCCCGGTGCCTCACGGGCGCCGGCGTGGGAAAGTTTGGCCTCATCACCGCGATCGCCGACGTCTACGACGCCATGACCACCGACCGGCCCTACCAGAAGGGGATGGCGTCCACCCACGCCCTGCGCAGGCTCTATGGCTGGGCCGGGACCCACTTCCACCCCGTGTACGTGCAGAAGTTCATCCAGTGCGTGGGGATCTACCCCGTGGGCACCGCGGTGCACCTCTCCACCGGCGAGGTGGGGATCGTGGTGCGGCAGAACCGGGACAGCCTGCTTCGCCCCTGGGTGCGGCTGGCCCGATCCGCCCGCGGCATCCCCCTGCGGCGGCCCACCGACGTGGACCTGCGGGACCCCGACCCCCGGGGAGAGGCGCCCCACGCCCGCACGATCATCCAGGTCGTGGACCCCCGCGGCACCGGCCTGGAAGTGGATGCCGTCCTGGGGCGTGAGACGTGGAGCGTGACGGGTGACGGGTGACGGGTGACGGAGGTTTCCCTCCCATAGGTCCCATGCGTCCCATAGGTCCCATGGGTCTCCTCTAGCGGTACCCTGGAAAATGCCCCCTCCCCTACCGGACCGCGGGCTCCGGGACCGGCGCGGCGGCGCTGCGCTCCCCCCGGAGCAGGTGCGGGTTGGGGGATGCGTGGGGCTCGTGGCAGGTGGAGCACTTCTCGTCCGCCGCGTAGGAATGGCCCGGCGGGGGGCTGTCGTGGCACTCCACGCACAGATCCCTCTCGGGCATCCGCAGGGAGGCGCCGGAAAATCCCCCGTGGGGATCGTGGCAGTGGAGGCACCCCTCGTCCAGGGCGGCGTGGGTATGGGACGCGCCCTGCTCGGGCACGTCGTGACAGCCGGCGCACAGGGCGGAAGGGCGGGCGGCGAGGAACTTCTTCTCACCTCCCCCGTGGGGCCGGTGGCAGGCGGTGCAGTCCTGCGCGGCCGAGTGGTCCTTGCGTCCTTCTCCCGTCTGGGACACGCTGTGGCACTCCCCGCA
Source organism: Thermodesulfobacteriota bacterium (assembly GCA_040756475.1). Taxonomy (NCBI): domain Bacteria; kingdom Pseudomonadati; phylum Thermodesulfobacteriota; species Thermodesulfobacteriota bacterium. The sequence goes on along the minus strand of JBFLZB010000054.1, from coordinate 9,234 downwards.
AACCCGGGCCTCCGAGGCTCGGAGGAGTCCCTTGCGCGCCGACAGGTGCGGGTCGTGGCACGCCATGCACTCGCCGTCGGCCACGGGCTCGTGGATTCGCTCCCCCTGGGCCGCCATGGTCCTCTCGAAGGGGTGGCAGACCCGGCACGCCTGCACCGCCTCGCTCGCCTTCAACCCCTGCCCGGAACCCTTCCCGTGACAGGCAGAGCACTTGCCCTGGGTGAGGGGGAAGTGGAGCGTCCCCCGCACCAGCCGGTTGGTGGGCGAGGCGTGGGGCGGGTGGCAGGTGGCGCAGGTCTCCGGAGCCAGGACGAGACCCCCGTGGAGGCTCGCCATCTGGGGGTTGCGGGCCGGATCGTGGCACGCGCCGCATCGGGTCGCGGCGGCGGAGGTTCCCTCGTCCCGGTGGGGGCTGTGACACCCGCGACAGCCCTGGACCACCGGCGCGTGGATCGTCTTTCCCTTCGCCACGTCGTCGTGGCACTCGGCGCAGCGCTCGCCCACATCCTTGCGCACGAGGCCCGACCCCATGGCGGCGTGGGGATCGTGGCAGGCCGTACAGTCCGAGAGCTCGCGCCCGTGCCCTTTCTTCGTCACCTCGGCGTGGCACGAGGTGCACAAGGCTTCTGCTCCTTGACGCAGCAGGCGGCTCTGCCGGCCGTGGGGGTCGTGGCACGTGCTGCACGCGCGCTCCCCTCCCACCCGCGCGTGGAGCGTCACCCCGGTGGCCCCCTTGCCCTGGTCGTGGCACGCCTCGCAGGGCCCCGGCATGGCGCCGGTGAGGATCTTGGGAAAACCGGAGAAGTGGGGGTCGTGACACGCGGCGCACCCGCCTTCGTCGTACGCGGCGTGGGTACCGTCGCCGGCGGCAAAGCCGGGGTGGCACGCCGTGCACAGATCCTGGGCGGCCCCCTTGAGGAGCTTGCGTTCGGGGGCTGCGTGGGCGTCGTGACAGCGGTTGCAGCGGGAGATGTTGGCCCGGAAGTGGAGGTTTCGCTCGGGCCCCTCCCGGTGGGCCGGGTTGGCGGAGCTCACCTCGTGGCAGCTCAGGCAGACCCCGGGGTAGCCCCCGGCCCGAAGGGACTGGTCGGCTTCGTGGCAGGAGGAACACCGGGATATGTCTCCGCCGTGGATGCGCTGGGGACGAAAACCGGGGGGCGCGGGCTCCGCCCCCATTGCCCGGAACACCTCGCGGGTCTCGCGGCCCACGGTGATGCGGTTGAGCCCGGGAGAGAGGGGGACCTTGATCTCCACGATGGAACCCGCTTCCAGGCGGGCCGAGGCTTCGCTCGCCTTGCCCCCGCCTTCGACCCGAACCCGCACCTCGGAGCCCTGCTGGCCGAACCCGTGCACCAGCACCGAAGCACCCTGCACCACGGTCTTGTCGACCGGCGCCACGAGCTTGAGCGCATGGGCCGGAAGGGCCCAGGCCAGGGTGAGGGCCGCAACGAGGAGAGCGGCACTGCGGTGCATGGGACAACCTCCGGATGGGTTGGCTGGGTCTGGGGCCGCCTCGGGGCGGCTCCGGTGTGTGAAATGGCGCAGGCCCCAGAGCGCCCCTTCGCTCCGATCCCGCGAGCTCATACCGTATCGGCCGGCACACCGCGGGACGTGACCCTACGCTGACCCTACGTCGAGCACTTTCCAAGCAAGAATGGGGCCAGAGGACTGGCAGGGGGCAGGGGGCAGGGGGCTGGGGGCTGGGGGCTGGGGGCTGGGGGCTGGGGGCTGGGGGCTGGGGGGCAGGGGGCTGGGGGCTGGGGGGCAGAGAACCGGTCAGCATGCAGCGATCCGCTGGAATCAAGGCGGCTCAACGGCTCGGCCTCTTCCCCCTTCACGTGTCACCCGTGACCCGTCACCCGTGACCCGTGACCCTTCACTCTTCACCCTTCACCCTTCACCCGTCACCCGTCACCCGTCACCCGTCACCCGCCCGGCTTGCGCCAGGCGGCGGTGCAGGGGGCTGGTGCGGGGGAAGTGGGTGCGGAGGAACTCCATCTGGTCGGCGAGGATGCGCTTGCCCTGGAGGTAGACGTACTCGGCCCGGGTGGGGGTGAAGGGAACGGCCAGAAGCTCCAGCCCGGCTTCTTCGGGGGTGCGGCCCGCCTTGTGGTTGTTGCAGCGCTTGCAGGCGGTCACCACGTTGTTCCAATAGTCCCGGCCGCCCCGGCTCAGCGGGGTCACGTGGTCGCGGGAGAGCTCCCGGGGGGGAAACGGCACGCCGCAGTAGAGGCAGAGCTGGGCGTCGCGCCGAAAGAGCGTGGCGTTGGAGAGGGGGGGCTCGTAGACGCCGCGGAGCCCGGCCCGCCGGTCGCCGGTGGTGGCGAGGATCGAGGTGACCTCCACCGCGCTCCGCCGGCCGGTGCGGGCGTTGACCCCGCCCCGCAGGCGGTAGAGCAGCGTCCCGAGGCAGTAGCAGACCCGCCCCAGGTGGTGCAGCCGCACCGCCTCCTGGTAGTCGATCCACTCCAGGGGCATCCCCCCCACGTCCACCCGGAGCACCTGCTGGTCCAACCCGTACACGGCGCCTCCCGACCGGGCTGCGCCCTCGCGCCTGCCCGCGTCGGACGATCCTTTTAGCAGGAAGGAGAGCTCACCGTCAAAGGGGGAGACCTTGCCGGGCGGCCGCGAGACCGCCACAATGCGGCCGCGACCTCGAGGCCGGGGCCGACGATCCAGGTCTCACGCGGCTCCGCGAGGCGTGCAACCCCGGCCCGTTGCCTCCGTAGGAGGGGGGCCGCGCCAGTCGACGCGCGCAACCCGTGGCCGGGCGCCTGGGCGAGGCGCCCCTACCCGATGCACATCGAGGAGAGGTAAGACGTGGAAGGTTTCCTTCGGGAGTTTCTGGAGCTCTTGCGCAATCTCGGCAAGGAGCTTGTCTACATCCTCCCCTACCTGCTGGTGGGAGTCCTGATGGAGGCCACCATCCGGACACTCAAGTGGCACGTGAAGCTCCGGAAGGTCCTGGGCCGGTTCGGACCCTTCACCATCCCCGTGGCCACTCTCCTGGGGCTCGCGAGCCCCCTGTGCGCCTGCGCGACGCTGCCGCTGGTCATCTCGCTGCTCGTGGCGGGTCTGCCGCTCGCCCCCGCCGTCGCGCTGCTCGTGGCCTCGCCCCTCATGAGCCCGGCCTCCTACGCGATGCTCTCGGGCATGCTGGGGCTGGGGTGGGCCAACGTGGTGCTGGTGTGCGCGCTCCTGCTCTCGCTCTTCGCGGGCTACGTGACCTTGTGGCTGCGCCCCCGGGGCTTTTCCGAGGACGCGATCTTCCGGCAGAAGCTCCCGGAGGGGAACTTCCACGACCCCGACTACCCCGTGGAGGAGCTCCGGTGCGAGTGCGGCCGGCAGCTCTCCCACCGCGTGGACCGGTGCACCCACAACCCGGTGCTGGTGTTCCTCGCCCGGGTGTGGGAGGGGGGGCTGCGCATCGGCAAGTTCGCCCTGGTGGGCATCGTCATCGAGGTGGTGGCGCTCCAGTTCATCCCCCGGGAGTGGGTGGTGAGCCTGCTCGAAGGGCAGGGCGCCTGGCCCATCCTCGCGCTGACCTTCGCCACGGTGCCCCTGCACCTGCCACAGGTCACCGCCGCGTCGATGCTCTTCGGCTTCTACCTCCCGGACCCCGGCGAGGCGCTGGGCCTGGCCAAGGGCCCCGGCATCGCCATGCTGGTGGGGGGGCCGGTGACGGCGCTCCCGGTGATGGGGGTCTTCCTCACCATGTTCCACAAGCGGGTCTTCTTCCTCTACCTGGCCCTGTGCGTGCTCGGCACCCTCATCTTAGCCTTCGGGTACCGCGCCCTGCCCTGGACGTTCTGAGGGGAAGTCCGGCCCTTGCTGCGTCCGCCGCCGGGTAGTATTTTGCTACCCGCACCCCCGTTCCGGAGGCGGCCATGGGCATGCCGGTCAAGTTGTCGGACGAGCTGGTCACGGCGGCGCGAGCCGAGTCCGAGGCGAGCCAACGCTCGATCGCGGCCCAGGTAGAGCACTGGGCCCGCCTCGGCCAGGCGGTGGAGGCGGTGCTTCCCCATCCCGACGTCCTGGCCCTCAAGCGAGTCCCGGACCTGTCGGCGGCCTTCCCTGACCGCTCGAAGAGAGAGGCCGTTCTCGCCATTTTGGATCGGCTCGCCACCTCTCCCAGGCGCGGCGCCGCGCTTCGGCGCGTGCGAGGGGGCGAGGGGCCGGTATACGGGAGCGACCCGGACTACCCCGGCCTGGTGGTCCGAATCGACCCGGACGGGACCCGCACCCCCGGGCGGTTCGAGAAGCGCCGGTTCGTGCCCGCGGCCTGATCCTCATCTACATCGGGCTGGAGTCGCCCGAGCTATGTACGGCCCGAGTTGCTCAGCGCGTCGCCACGGGTGGCCACGAAGTGCCCGACGAGAAGATCTGCGCCCTCTACCCGCGCGCCGCCGCGAACCTGCGCGCAGCCCTGGCGTTCGTCGACCACGCCTACCTCCTCGACTACAGCTCGTGCGATCGGCCTTACCGGCACGTGGCCACATCCCGCGGCGGCAAAGTCGCGCGCCGGTCGTCTGCCCCTTCCCCCCTGGGCGGCGGATTTGCCTGGGCTGGGCCCGGCGGCCCGGTGGCCCCGCGCCGGGAAGCGAGCGGGGCAGCGCCGGCCTCCCTCGCAGCGGAGGCGCCGACCCGAGGGCTCCTCTCCTCCTTGACCGAGGGCCCGGGCCCAAGTAGAAGACATTTCCCTTCCGAGGGTTCCCCACGCGCTCCAGGCCCGGCGGGGCCTCGTCCCTCGGCACCTCTTCGAAGGAACGGCGACCATGCCCTTCGTGTTCGATAGCCTCTTCCTCGAGATGACCGCGATCCTCGTGGTGAGCGCCGTCATCGGCGCCCTGGCCACCCAGCTGCGCCAGCCCCTGATCGTGGCATTCATCGGGGTCGGGGTGCTGGTGGGACCCTCGGGGCTCGATCTCGTCTCGGCCCACGAGCAGATCGAGCTCCTGGCGGAGCTCGGCATCGCGCTCCTGCTCTTCGTGGTGGGTCTGAAGCTCGATCTCCACCTCATCCGCACCACGGGCCCCGTGGCGCTGGCGACGGGCCTCGGGCAGGTGCTCTTCACCTCGCTCTTCGGGTTCCTCATCGCCCTGGGGTTCGGGATGGGGACGGTGGAGGCCCTCTACCTGGCCGTGGGGCTCACCTTCTCGAGCACGATCATCATCGTCAAGCTCCTCTCCGACAAGCGCGAGATCGACGCCCTTCACGGGCGCATCGCCCTGGGGTTCCTCATCGTGCAGGACGTGGCGGCGGTGCTCGCGCTCATCGGCCTTACGGCCCTCGGAGCCGCCCCGGGCGGCGAGGGGGGGATGCTCCGGGAAGGCCTGCGGGTTGCGGGCGTGGGCCTCGCGTTCCTGGGGGTGGTGGGCCTCCTCATGCGCTACGTGCTCCCGCCCCTGCTGGACCGGCTCGCCCGCTCCCAGGAGCTCCTGGTGCTCTCGGCGATCGCCTGGGCGGTGCTCCTCGCAGCCCTGGGCGACACCCTGGGATTCAGCAAGGAGGTGGGAGCATTCCTCGCGGGCATCTCGCTGGCTTCGACCCCCTACCGGGAGGCCATCGCATCCCGCTTGGTGAGCCTGCGGGACTTCCTGCTCCTCTTCTTCTTCATCGACCTGGGGGCGAGGCTCGACCTCTCGCTGCTGGGGGCCCAACTGGGGCCCGCGGCGGTCTTCTCGGTCTTCGTGCTAGTGGGCAACCCCCTCATCGTCATGGCGATCATGGGGTTCATGGGGTACCGCAAGCGCACCGGGTTCCTGGCGGGCCTCACCGTGGCCCAGATCAGCGAGTTCTCCCTGATTCTCGGCGCCATGGGCGTGAGCCTGGGGCACCTGAGCCAGGAGGCCATGGGGCTCCTGACCCTGGTGGGGCTCGTGACCATCGGGCTCTCCACCTACCTGATCCTCTACTCCTACCCGCTCTACAACCGGCTTTCCCCCCTCCTGGGGATCTTCGAGCGGCACGTCCCCCACCGGGAGCAGGCCGAGGACAGCCCCGGCGGCGCGGGGGCCGAGGTGATCCTCTTCGGCCTCGGCCGCTACGGCCGCAACATCGCCAAGAACCTTCTGCGGCGGGGCAAGCAGGTGCTCGGGGTGGACTTCGACCCCGAGGCGGTGGCCGAGTGCCAGGCGGAAGGCCTGCCCGTCCGGTACGGCGACTCCGAGGACCCGGACATCCTGGAGCACCTGCCCCTGGCCGGCGCCCGGTTGGTGGTGAGCGCCGCCCCTGGGCGCGAGGCCAACCTCACGCTGCTCCGATCCCTTCAGGCCCACGGCTACCGGGGCAAGGTGGTGCTCACCGCCCACAGCGCAGCGGAGGCGCGGCTCTTCCAGCAATCCGGTGCCGACCGGGTGCTCTTTCCTTTCGCCGATGCCGCCGAGCAGGCGGTGGACGCCCTGGGCGGGGCCGCCGACCACATCCAGGCGGCCCACCCCTGGGGAGTCACCCTGGACGAAGTGCGGGTGGGGAGCGACTCCCTCGCGGCCGGCCGGTGCATCAAGGATTTGGCGCTGCGGTCCCGCACGGGCGCGTCGATCATCGCCGTGGACCGGGCCGGCCGAAGCCTCTTCGACCTGGGGCCCGACTTCCAGGTCTTCCCGGGGGACCGGCTCGTGCTCGTGGGCGCCCCGGACGCCCTGGCGCGGGCGCGGGAGGCCTTGCAGGCCACCGCCTTCGAGGAGGCGCAGCCCACGCCGTTTCGCATCGGTGAGGTGGCCGTGTCCGAGGGCTCGACCTGGGCGGGCCGCTCCCTCGCCGAGATCGACCTGCGGGGCCGGCACGGGGTCAACGTGATCGGCATCCAGCGGGGGGAGGAACGGCTCACCGCCCCCGAGCCCGGCGAGGTGCTGCGGACCGGCGACCGGCTGGTGGTGGCGGGAGCCGCCCACGACGTGGACGGCCTGTGCGGGGGAGGGGACGTGTGCCACCGACCTGTGGGGGTTTGACGAAGCGCGTGCTGCCAGGGCCCGCGCAGGCTCGCCGCGGGGCCGGCGCCGGACCCGATGCCCCGGCCCCTCGGCCGAGGAGCCCGGGACGAGACGGCGGTTCCCGCTGGGGGGTCAGCCGGGCACGCGGGAGGGCTGTGCCAAAGTGAGCCACGTTCTCACGCACCAGCACCTGGGCGACTCCCTGCGGGAGCACCTGCGGCAGGACTACCCGATCCTTCGCGCCGGCCAGACGGTGGAAGAGGCGTTGGCATCCCTGCGGACCCAGGCCCTGGCGGAGAAGATCGTCTACTTCTACGTCCTGGACGAGGAAGACCGTTTGCAGGGCATCGTACCGACGCGGCGCCTCCTGATGAACCCGCTCGACGCGAAGATCGGGGAGCTGATGGTGACTCGGCTCGTGACGCTCCCCGCCTCCGCCACGGTCCTGGACGCTTGCGAGTTCTTCACGCTGTACCGCTTCCTGGCCTTTCCCGTGGTCGACGACGAAAAGCGCCTGCTGGGCATCGTCGACGTGGGCATGTTCGCCGAAGGCTTCTTCGATGCGGCCGAGGCGAGCTCGGCCGAGGCCGCCTTCCAGCTCATCGGCGTGCACCTGGCCCTCTCCCGCCGGGGTTCGCCCTGGGCCCGATTCCGAGACCGGTTCCCGTGGCTCCTGGCCAATATCGGGGGCGGCATCGTGTGCGCCCTCGTGGCCGGGCTGTACGAGCCCCTCCTCGATACCGTGATCGTGCTCGCCCTCTTCATCCCCGTGGTGCTGGCCCTGGCGGAGAGCGTGAGCATCCAGTCCATGACCATTACGCTCCAAGGTTTCGCGGGGCAGGGGGTGACCCGCCGGGGCTTCGCCCAGGCCCTCGGCGCCGAGTTTGCCATCGCCGTGCTGCTGGGTCTCGCTGCGGGCGGTACGGTCGGTGCCATCGCGTGGATCTGGAAAGGGCAGCTCGCCGTGGCCGCCGCCATCGCTGCGAGCATCTGCCTCTCCATGGTGACCGCGTGCCTCCTCGGCGTGGCCCTGCCCACCGCCATCCATGCGTCGGGGCGGGACCCCAAGATCGCTGCCGGGCCCGTGGTGCTCGCCTTGGCCGACGTGGCCACTCTTCTCTTCTACTTCAACGTGGCGGGTCTGCTGCTTCGCTCCGGAGCGACCTGATCTGGTAAGGGGCACCGGGGTGACCTCTTGCCGCCGGAAAGGGAACATCGTGACGATCGTTTACGCCACAGACGGCTCCCCTGCCGCCCGCGAGGCGGGAGGGGTGCTGGCCGGCCTGCCCCTGACGCCCGACGACCGGATCACCCTGCTTGCCGTCGCCTCGCGGCGAGATGCGCCCGCAGTCGGGGAGGTGCTGGCGGCCGCCCGGGAAGACCTGGCGGGCACGCGCGCCCACGTCGAGCCCATGGTGCGCGAGGGTTACCCGGACGAGGAGATCCTGGCAGCCTGCGGGGAGATCGGGGCGTCTCTCCTGGCGGTGGGTGCCACCGGGACCTCAGGTCTGGTGCGGTTCGGATGGGGGAGCGTCGCGGCGCGGGTCACCCGCCACGCTCCGTGTTCGGTGCTCGTCGCCCGCCGGGGGCACAGGCCCATTCGACAGGTGATTCTGGGCTACGACGGGGCGCCCTCATCCCGGACCGCGGCGACCCAACTCCTGCGCTTTCCCTTGCCGGCCCACCCCGAGGTCCTCTTGACGATCGTCCTGCCGGTGCTCGACTCCGAGGCCCCGCGGCGGGAGCCCGTGTGGGTCTCGCCCGGGGTCGACGAGGGCTCGGCGCTCCGAGAGCTGGGCGAGCTCAAGGAGGCGTTTCTCGCTTCCGGCCGCGGGGCCGAGACGGCCATCCTGCGGGGGTACCCCGCCGCACGGCTCCTGGAGCAGGCCGAAGAAGTCCGTGCCGACCTCGTGGTGGTGGGGGCCCACGGCCAGAGCCTTGCCGATCGGTTCCACCGCTTCCTGCTCGGCAGTGTCTCGGAGCAGGTGGCGCGCCACGCCCCTTGCTCGGTCCTCGTGATGCGGGAGGACTGACCGTCTCCCCGCGGGATCGCCGCTGAAAACCGCGGATGGCCCTGGCCCCTTCCTGTTCTCGAGACCTGGTGCCCCGTCGCCGGGCGCAGCCTGGCGGGCGCGCGGCTGCGATCGGCTCTGTTCCGATCCGTGTGGGTTCGCGTCGCGGCTGAGAGCTCGGGAATACGGCCGTTTCACCCGTAGGGGCGCACAGCGTGCGCCCGCCCTCGGGCCCACCCCCAACCCTCCGGGCGCACGCTGTGCGCCCCTACGCGCCCAGACGCCGGGGT